>SKRY01000268.1 GCA_007118235.1 Candidatus Hydrogenedentota bacterium
CGCTGGGTGTTGCCGTCGAGCACGACGTAGTTCGAGGGGGCATAGCGCCGGGGCAAGCGAAGATGGGGCACGGCGTCGCGTTGGGTGTCTCGCACGTAGACCAGGGCGGCTCCCGCGCACCGCGTGGCCTCCGGGGCGTCCTCCAGTCCCACGCCTTTCAAGGTGCTCAGGCCGAACTGGTCCATCAACCGTTCCCGGGCGAGCCCCGCGTCGAAATCCGCAGCGTCGCGCACCGTGAAGGAGACCCCCTCGAACCGCGCTTCCAGTTGATTGAGCACGATGCTGTCCAGCGTATCGGGCACGAGGACCTCGGATGGCGCCATGCGCACAAGCTCATCCATGAGGCCTTGTTCCGAACTCCCCTCGATTTGGGCGGCGAGGAATTCGCCCGTGGTCACATCGACCAGCGCGAGGCCTGCAGCGCCATTCTCAACAGACAACGCCGCGAGGTAGTTGTTCACCGACTCCTCGAGCAGATCCGGCGCCGTGACCGTGCCCGGCGTTACCGTGCGGGTGATGGCGCGTTTCACCACGCCCTTGGCCTCGCGGGGATCCTCGACCTGGTCGCACAAGGTCACCGTTCGGCCCGCCTGAATGAGCCGGGCGACATAACTCTCGACGCTGCGCACCGGAACGCCCGCCATGGGGATGCGTTCGTCCTTGTCCGCCCCGTCGCGCGAGGTCAGGGCCACGCCCAGGATCTCGGCGGCCTCGACGGCGTCCTCGAAGAACAGCTCGTAGAAGTCCCCCATGCGGAACAGCAGCAGGGACTCGCCGCTCTCGGCCTTCGCGTCGAGATACTGGCGCAGCATGGGCGTAAGCTTGCCCTTGGCCGCTTCCTCCAGGGTTTTCCATGTCTTGGTGGTGGGATTCGTCATGATCGCCGCGATTATAGCAAGGAGAAGAGGGGGCATGTACCGTCCCACCGCTGGCGCTCCCGCCCGGCTCTAGGGCGCGCCGTGGGTCAACGTGATTACGGGCGCGCTGTGGTTCGGGTCGAGCGGCCGCCGTTGTTCAAGCATCTCCGTGGCGGCGTCATCCCGCCATCGCGTGTTCAGAATCTCGAAATATCCGATGTAGGCCGTACCCAGCTGTTCGCGTTCCTCGCCCGGCTGGAAATAGGGGAACGCGCCGGGATCCAGCGCCCAAGGAGCCACGCGCCGAAAGGCTAGCTCAAGGGTCCGGCCGGAGGGCGACTCGTAATCGTAGAGGTCCACGCCATTCACATAGGCGATTTCCGCGGCTATGGTCTGCGGCATGAGCGTGAAGTGCGTGTACCAGATGCCCCGCTCGCCAATGCCGTTGTTTCTGGTGACTTCGTGCGGAAGGTGGCCGTCCTCCGCGATTTGCGCCTCGATAAAGTGTTTCCACCGCTCAACGCCTTCCTCGAAGAGTTCCTCGTCCTCGGTAAACGCGGCGATGGCCATCACCAAAACCAGTCCCCAGTTGCCCCAGTTATTCTGGCGGTCCATGGTGTTCATGGGTAAGGCCCGTTCGCGAATCCAGGCGCGGAACTCCTCCTCCAGGCTGGAGGTCCACGCCTCGCTGGGACGCAGGAGATCCGCCGCGAAAATCATGGATGGGAAATGGTAAGAGAAGGATAGCGACGAGTCGTGATGCGTTTCCAGGTCTTCAAGACCGGTCCACGGCTCGATCAGACGGACCGCGGCCTCCGCGTACGCGTCCTCGCCGGTCAACCGGTATAGCAACGCCAGCCTGTAGGCGTTGTTGCCATCCAACTTGAGCACCTGCTTTGATTCACTGTGGCCCGCGGCGTCCTGATAATAGGGGGGCACATACCATACATCCGGGACGCCGGCCTCGTGGGCGAGGAGTTCCGCTTCACGCGCCCGTAGGGCTTCGAATGCGCTGGCCGTGGGTTCCTCTCCTTGCTCGATGCGTTCCCGCAGTCTTTCGATATGCTCCTCGTCAAGAAACACGCCGGGTCCGTCGAGACGAACCGCCGAGGCGTTGGGGCTGGCGTCCGCCCACGCTCCCTGATTGGGGCTCAATGGACATCCCATCCCAACGATACCTGCACAGACAAACAGTATGGTGCGATTCATGGCTTCATCCTTTCTCCAGCTGGCCTTCGGGAGCGCCGCCCATGGCCATGGCGGTCCGGCGGCGGATCGCGATATCACCGGTTCAACGGGAAACGCGCAAGCCCATCGCTATATGGAACAAACCATGTTCGGGTATAATGTGGCGAGGCTGCGGCCCGGTGATCAAGGATACATTACAAGAAGCTCATGATTCGAGAAGCAGGCGTGGGGCGATTCTATGTTCAAGGGCAAGGAGTTCCAATCCAGACACAGAGGGGGCGGCAAGCAAACGGCGGAGCGCAAGCAGGCGCCGCCCAGCCGGGCCCAGCTTGCGCGGCTTATTGACCATTCCCTGCTCCGGGCTCAGGCCACCCAGGGCGAGATCGACCAACTCTGCGACGAGGCCGCCGAGCATCACTTCGCCACGGTGAGTGTGAATCCAGTGTGGACGGCGTATTGCGCCAAGCGCCTGAGGGATACCTCCGTGGGGGTGAACCCCGTTGTCGGCTTTCCCCTTGGCGCCAGCACGGCCCACATCAAGCTCGAAGAGGCGCGGGAAGCCGTGCGCCACGGCGCTTCCGAACTCGACATGGTGATCAATATCGGCGCCTTGCGATCCGGGTTTCCGCAATACGTGGAGCAGGAAGTCGCTGCCATTGTTAAGGCCTGCCACGACGTCCCCGTCAAGGTGATTCTTGAGACGAGCTACCTCAGTGACGAGGAGAAGTGGCGGGTTTGCGAAATCGCGGTTCGGGCCAGGGCCGCCTATGTGAAGACCTCGACCGGCTTCGGCAAGGCGGGAGCCACCCCCAAGGATGTCGCCCTCATGCGTGAGGCCGTGGGGCCGCGTTTCGGCGTGAAAGCGGCGGGGGGCATCCGGACGCTGCGGGATACGCTGCTATTGCTCGAGGCCGGGGCCACCCGCATTGGCACGAGCCGGGGCGTGGATATCCTGAAAGAACTCTCGGAGTAAGGCGAGCGCATCCAAAAGGCGCCACGGTCCCTGCTCTGAAAACACAAGAATTACTGGAGCGAGTGTGCGATTGGTAAGAAAGGGTTGTTTATCCGGCGCGGTTGCACGGAAATCCCGCACGATCACATTTTAAAAGGGTGGTCATGCCCCCAAGGAGCATGACCGGAGCGGGTTAATAAGCCTCCCCGTGAGGGGAGCGGCTATTTGGTAAGTAACAAGCCACCGGAGGGTGGATACCGCAAGGCTACCTGGCTACAGCTACTCTTGGGGAAGGAGTGACTTAGAGGTAGAGTGTGTTGTGCGTGTGCGTGTGTGCGCGCCTTGCAGTATCCACACCTCCGCTTGTGGTTGAAGGAGGCCAATGTTCAGTAGCGCTGTCTCGCCCATTTGTTTACCCCTGGGCGTTCGGGGCCTTTGCGTTCTCGTTCGCCTAGTCATGAGGCGAGTGCCGAGACTTCCAAGCCCGGCGCCGGCAGCGCGTTTTCTTCCTTCGGCGCCAAGCGAATGGTCAACATTTTCGTGTTGCTGCCAAATGTTTCGTTAAGTGGTAAATCGATATAGTGTTCCCGTGTGTCCGTGAAGGCGGTTCCGCCCACCTCATGCTTGACCACGGGCTGCATGTACTGGTCGTATACATATACATCGTAGCCGCTGTACGCCTGGCCGGACGGCAGTGGTCCCTGCCAGCTTATCCGCAAGGCGCTGATATCCCACCGGCGGCCGCCTTGCATCAAGTCAATCAAGAAGACTTCCTTGGCGGCCAATTGCGTGGGCTCTTGCCCCGGCGTGGCCAATTGGGTCCGGTACACTTCCTCCGCTTCCCTATCCGGAACGATCGCCCTCGCCCATGCCATGGCCTGCTCAATATCCGCCTCCTCTGGCGCGGAGGGTTCTTCCCCGGCGGCCCATCGTACTTGCTGGCCTTGGTGAACCAGGCGGAACCCTTGACTGTTCTCCACCTGAACCTGGCCTTCCTCGACCGAAACGACGGTCGCGTCGCGATCCACGCGTACGGCGAAGGCCGTGCCAAAGACCGTAACCACTCCGCCAGGCACCGTCACCCTGAACAACCGGCCATCGTTACCAACGTCGGCCCAAAGCTCGCCCTGTTCCAGGCGAACCCGCCGCTCGTCATCGACCCGTATGCGGCTATGCTGATTCAACTTTAAGTGGGTGTGACCCGCCAAGGCTAACATGAGCCCGGCATTGGCCCCCGTTTCGTAAGACGACTCCGCCACAACGCCTTTTGACACCGGCACCATATGACGCTCCGTGCTCGCCGCGTCAAACGCCGTCACGCCGCCTTGGCTTTGCAACACCACTCCGACGCTGTATGCGGAGGCCGGCGGCTCGGGCCAATAGGCCTTCACGAGCGCCGCCGTGAGGATGAGCATTACAGCCACCATGGCGGGCACCCTGCGGCCCCAACGGCCCAGAGAGGAGCTGGGATGCTTCGCCCGCCAATTGATGTCGGTCATGTCCTGTGGCGGATGTTCCATCTCGGGGAGGTGCGCTAGCACCACCCCGCGCAAATCCTGGGCAAGCCGCTCCGTACGCAACACCTCGAAAAGCTCGGCCGCCGTTGCTTGCTGGCGCCTCAACTTTTGCGCGCATCCCGAGCATTCCGCCACATGCCTGTCAAGAATAACTTGACCCGACGCTTCCAGTTCGCCATCAATATGGGCCTGGATGAGGGCTTCTACTTGCGTGCACGATGCCAATCCACATCTCCTTGCTCTGGAGTATCACGCGCATCGCGCTCGGCAAGCACCTGCCGGAGCTGCCTTCCTGCACGATACAGGATACCGCGGACCTCGTCCCGGCTCATGCCGGTAAACTGAGCAATTTCGCTGTAACTCAAGTCCTGCAAGTAGCGTAGCACTACCGGAAGCCGATAGTGTTCCGGCAACATATCAATGGCGCGTTGAACCCGTTCGATGCGTTCGGCGCGCTCAAACACCTGGGCCGGACCTTCCCGCGCGTCTTCAATATGCACTTCACGGCGGTGGGGCAGTGGCGTTTCGTTCTGCAAACGTTTGGCGTTCCGGCGAAGCCAATTGGCCGCGGTGCGGCACGTAATCTCCTTCAGCCAGGGGCCAAAACGCACGGGATCCTTCAATCCGGCCAAACTCTTATATGCCGCAAGGAAGGCGTCCTGAGCAATGTCTTCAACTGAACCATGACGCCCCACGTAGTGATACGCAGTGGCGTATACGGCGGACTGATAACGGCTCACCAATTCGCCATAGGCTTCCGTGTCGCCATCAATTGTCCGCTGTACAAGTTCGGCATCATCGGTCATCGGGATCCCGCGCCTACCGTTGAGTTACTTATAAGTGGCCTTAGGAGGGGTGGTTTGGCACACGCTGCTCCATAATGGAACATGCCGGGCTGCATTAGCGAAAACGGCATGATCCAGCCCGCGCTTCATTTGGACGTGAATACGTGTTGGCCCCGGAAAGTTGCACGCGTCCAGCGCCCAGGCGGAGAACGCGCATGTCCGGAGTACGCCGGGGCGGGTCCGTCTGGCTCATGGCTGCGCCGTGGTAATGCCGCCATCCCGGCGCGCGTCATAGTTTGATTGAGTCCCCCGTCCCCGCTATAATCGAGCCATTTAACGCGGAGGTTCATGTGATTCGAGTTGGTATAGTGGGCGCGACAGGTTACGGGGCGCGGGAGTTGCTGCGCCTGGTTCTTGCGCATCCCGAGGCGGAACCCGTGGCCATGGTGTCGGAGAGCGCGGCTGGTCAACAGGTCAGCGATGTCCTGCCCGCTTTCCGGGGCCTTGTGGAGCTTTCGTTGGAGTCCTTTGACGCGGCGAGTCTGGCCCAACGGTGTGATGTCGTGATCGTGGGGGTGCCGGGGACGAAATCCGCGCCTTTTGTGCGCGATCTCCATGAAACGGGGGTTCGCGTGTTGGATTTGGGGCCGGATTTCCGGCTGAAGGATCCCGCCCTGTTTCGCCAGTACTACAAGGTGGATCACCCGGCGCCGGAGCTGCTGAGCGACGCGGTGTACGGTATGGCGCCTTTTCACCGGGAGGCCATCGCGGACGCGCGGATTGTGGCCGTGCCGGGATGTTATCCCCTATCGGTCATTGTTCCCGTGGCGCCATTGTTGGACGCCGTGGAGACGGACATCCCCGTGGTGGTGGACGCGGTCAGCGGCGTCTCCGGGGCGGGCCGCTCCTTGAGCGAGGGCTTTCATTTCCCCGAGATGAACGAGGATCTGCGCGCGTACAAGCTGGCCGTGCATCAGCACACGCCCGAGATCGAGCAGGCCCTTGGCAACCGCGCCCTGGTGCAGTTCACGCCGCATGTCGCGCCGCTCACGCGCGGCATCCTCACCACGATAACCTTCCGGCCGCGGCAGTCCTTTGATGTGGCTTCCGCGTTCCGCCGGTACGAATCAGAGCCTTTCGTGCGCGTGTTGGGCGCCGGCAGGCCCGCGGAGGTGCGCTATGTCCGCGGCAGCAACTTCTGCGATTTGGGATGGGTCTGGGATGAACGCACGGGAAATCTCATCGTCGTGAGCGCCATCGACAATCTAATGGGCGGCACCTCCGGCATGGCGGTTCAGTGTATGAACATCATGTTCGGGCTGGATGAATCCACCGGCCTTCTAGCCGGGGGCATGGCGCCATGAAGACGGTGGAGGGCGGCGTTTGCGCGCCGAAGGGCTATACGGCGGGCGTTGCCGGGGCGGGCGTTAAACCCGGGACAACCCGTCTCGATTGCGGACTGATCGTGAGCGAGGGTCCAGCCGCCGCCGCGGGCGTGTTCACGCGCAATATCGTGAAAGCGGCCCCGGTCACATGGTGCCAAGCCTGTTGCTCGCGCGGCCAAGTCCAGGCGATCTTTGTGAACAGCGGCAACGCGAACGCCTGCACCGGTCCCCAAGGAGACGAAGACGTCCGCACCACCGCCGAAACCGCGGCGAAGAAGCTGGGCATCGCGCCGGAGCTGGTGGCGGTGTGCAGCACGGGCCTGATTGGCGCGCGCCTTCCCATGAACCGCATTCAGCGAGGAATTGCCCAAGCGGCGGCGAACCGCTCGGAACATGGCAGCCGCTCGTGCGCCGAGGCCATGATGACGACGGACACCGTGCCCAAGGAAGCGTCCCTTGAGATACCACTGGAAGGCGGAGCGACGGTGCGTCTGGGCGGCATCGCGAAAGGGGCCGGGATGCTGGCGCCCAACATGGCGACCATGTTGGCCTTTATGACGACGGATGCCGCGATTTCGCGCGGCGCGCTTCAAGGGTTTCTTGCGGAAGCCGTGGACAAAACCTTTAACAGCATTTCCGTGGATAACGACACCAGCACGAACGACACCGTGTTGATTCTAGCCAACGGCGCCGCGGACGCCCCTCCCATTGAGCCGGGAACGCCGGATGGCGAACGGTTCCGCGAAGCCTTGGGCGCCCTGTGCCGCGACTTGGCCCTCCAACTCGTGCGGGACGGCGAAGGGGCGGTGAAGCTGGTGACCATTCATGTTCGCGGTGCGGATTCGGAAAGCGAGGCCCGGCGCGTCGCCCGCGCCATCGGCTGTTCGCAGCTCTGTAAGACGGCTTTCCATGGCGAGGACCCCAATTGGGGCCGCATCGCCTGCGCCGCCGGTTACGCGGGCGTTGAGTTCGATCCCGGCGCGCTTGGCATCTGCCTGAATGACATGGTCCTGGTGCGGCAGGGGCAAGCGGCGGATTACGTGGACGAGGAGGCGCAAGCCCTGATGCAGCACGAAACCTTTACCTTCACGGTGGACATTGGAACCGGCCCGGGCGAAGCGCTCTTCTGGACCACGGATCTCAGTCACGAATACATCCGTATCAACGCGGACTACCGCTCATGACACCCAAGATGCACGAAGGCGACCTCCAGCAATTCATACAAAAAGCCGCCACTTTGGTCGAGGCTTTGCCCTATATTCGCGAATTCGAGGGCAAAACGATCGTCATCAAGTACGGCGGCGCCGCCATGCAGAATCCCGTCTTGCGCAGGAGCACGGCGGAGGATGTGGTGCTGATGCGTTACGTGGGCATGAACCCGGTCATCGTCCATGGGGGCGGCCCCGCCATCAACGAGAATCTTGCGCTCCTCGGCATCACCCCCCGCTTCGAGAAGGGACTGCGGGTGACCGACAGCGAGACCATGCGGGTGGTCGAGATGGTGCTGGCGGGGCACATCAACAAGGAATTGGTGAGCTTGCTAAATCTTGCGGGGGGGAACGCGGTGGGCCTCACGGGCAAGGACGGCAACCTCCTGCATGGCAAACGGATCGAACTTGAGGAGGACGCGGATATTGGCCACGTGGGCCAGATCACCGGCGTCCACTCCAAGGTTGTGGATGTACTCTGCGCGGCGGGGTTCATCCCCGTCATCGCCCCCATCGCGACGGACGTTGAAGGAAACACGTGGAACGTGAACGCGGACACGGCGGCGGGCGAGGTCGCGGCGGCGCTGCACGCGGAGAAGCTCCTGTTTCTCACGGATACGCCGGGGCTGCTGCGGGACGTGAACGACGAGGATTCGCTGATACATCAGCTCCGCTACAAGGAAGTCAAGAGCCTGAAGGAGCAGGGGGTCATCGCCGGTGGCATGATTCCCAAAGTGGATGCCTGCCTGAGAGGGCTGGACCATGGGGTGCGGAAGACGCACATCATAGATGGCCGCACGCCGCACGCGTTGCTTCTGGAAATTTTCACCGTCCGGGGCTTGGGCACGCTCGTATGTCATTAGCCTTGTTGGACGGATCCCGGACGTGCGCGAGCATTGGCGCGCTTCCGGATAATCGGCTCGTAATCCTTGATTCGGCGCGTTTCATGGGGCTTTGCCCCTGTCCGGCCACACGTTTGATTCCCGGTTTATCCCGCCGCGTCGCGGGCGCCATGACCCCGCCCACTCAAGTTCCACGGCGCGCATTGCACAAGACCAACAGGAGGCCAGCCAAGCGGTGTACGACTACTATGAAGTAATCTTCCGGGGCGGCATCTTGATGTTCCCCATCATGTTCTGTTCGGTGGTGGCCTTGGCCATTACCATCGAACGCTTTTTCACGCTCCGGCGGGCCAAAATCGATACGCGCGAGTTCATGGACACCATGCGCACCGTCCTGCGCCAGAACCGCACGCAGGAAGCCATCGAGATATGCGACGAGACCGACGGCCCCATCGCGCGCATCACGAAGGCTGGCATACTCAAGCACGACCGCAGCAAGGACGAGATCCGGGAGGCGGTCGATGATGCGAGTCACCTCGAGATTCCACGGCTGGAACGGTACATGTCGGCCTTGGCCACCTGCGCCAATATCGCTCCCCTACTGGGACTTCTGGGCACCGTGGCTGGTATGATCAAGGCGTTCGCGGAAATTCAGGACAAGGAAGGCCAGGTGAACCCCTCGGACTTGGCCGAGGGCATCGGCAACGCCTTGGTGACCACGGCGGCCGGGCTCACCGTGGCCATCCCCACGCTGGTCATTTACAATTTCTTTGTGTCCCGCGTGGAAAACATGATTCTGGAAATGGAAGTCAGCGCCTCGGAATTGGTTGAGTTGCTAACCCAAGACAGGGGCGAATATGAGATCTAGGCGGATGGCGTACACCGTCCCCCGGCGGAGGCGCTCATGAAACTCAGGCGGCCGCGCAAAGCCAATCCACGAGTCCGGGCGAACGTGGAGCTTACCCCGCTCATCGACGTGGTGTTTCAGCTCCTGATTTTCTTCATGTTATCGGCCACGTTCGTCATCCAGTCCTCGATTCCCATCGAAATGCCTCAAGCCGAAGGCGCCGAGGGGTTCGAGCAGCGGGACGTGACTGTCACCCTGCAATTCGGCGCAGGGGGACCGGGCGGCGGCGGCCCCATTTACGTGGATGACGTCCCCGTCGACAGCATGGAGCAACTCTCGCGAATCCTGGCGGAGCACCGCTCGGAGGCGGCGGACGTCCGCCTGCTGATCCGCGGCGACGCCCGGGTCCAGCACGGCCGGTTTGTCGAAGTGTTGGGCGTGGCCAACAGCGTGGGCATCACCCGCTTCCGCATCGCCGCGCAGGCGCCCGCCGAGGAGGGGGGCTGAGAGGTGGGCAATGGCGCAAGACCGCGTTTTCCTCATAGCGCTGGGGATATCGGGGCTGCTGCATCTCTCGATGGTCACCTTGTTCTCCATCGGGATCTATTTTCCGCGCGAGGATCACGAATACTACGCCTTTGAGATCGTCGACTCCCGCATGCTGGGAGCAGGTTTTTCCGAAAGCCCGCCGGGTCTTGTTGATCTTCCCGCCGGGGGAGAACTGGCCCCAGGCATCGCGGACGGTCCGTCCTTCGGCAACGAGAACGACGGCCATTTCGCCGCGCCTTCCCTTCCCCCGATTGAACTGCCCCGCCTTGAGTTCGCCGACTTGGATCGCTTAAGGCTCCGCGAGATGGGGGCGGATGCCGAATCCCGTTACCGCCGTCACAGTCCCTCTCATCCCGGCGACTCTTGGGCCCGGTTCGGCCAAGAGCTTGAACGCTTCGGCGATACCCTGGCGCGCCTCCCGTTTCTCCCGGAACGGAGGGAGGGCGGCGAAGCTCCCGCCGCCGAGGTGCTTACTCACCCCGCGCCGGACTTCAGGGCGCGCATCGAATGGCTCTCGGAACCCAAGGATCGCCAGTTGATCTTCGCGCCTCCCATCGACGCGTTATGGGGATTGGAACCCGCCGCCTTACAGCCCATGACCTTCATCATACGCGTGAACTCCGAGGGCCGCGTGGTGGAGGTCATCTCCCCGGCGGAGGGTGATCCGGAGTTGGTGTCGCAGGTGGGGCGGCAGTTGCTGCGGTATCGCTTTGCGCCGCATAACGCCAACCAGGTGGAGACGCAGTTGGCGAGCTACACCTTGTCGGGAGATCCCCCACGGCCATGATTCCGCTGCAACTCACCACGGCCTTGGCGGTGTACAGCCTCTTGATTGCGTTGGGCGCCATGGCGATTTGGGTCTATACCGAAACCACGAGCCAGCGCTACCGGCGCGATCTCGGCCGCCAGCACCTCTGGAAATGCATCTATTGCGGTTACACCTATCTCGACGAGAACGCCGGGCGCATGTCCAACTGTCCCCGTTGCGAGAGCATCAACGTGCTGGACAAGGATCAACCCGCCGCGGCCCTGCATCCAGCGGTTCACCAAGAACCTCCAAGGCAGGTGGAGCAGAGCCCCGAAACGCGCCGGAATACCTCGAAACGCAAACGTCCCAACCAGCGCAGGCGCGGTCCACGCCGCCGCGGTTAGCGCAAGGGGAGGCGTTATTCAGCGATGGGCGGGGTGCGCCCGGACGCGTTGCGCTGGACCATGGTCTCATGCCGGGTTCTCCGGGCCTGCTGTTCGCGCGCGATGAGGGGAAGCCAATCCGCCGCGGGCCAGTCCGCCGGGCACATGCGGCGGATGAAAGGTTCAAGGAACGTGTTGTCGTACCAATCGCAAAAGGAATCGTAGAGTTGGACGTGATTCTTGAGGCGGCGTTCGCGTGTGTAGGGGGCGTCGAGAATAATCGCATCCAGATCGATGAAGTAGAAGCGTTCGCCGCCAGCGGTGTAGATGTTCTTTCCCGCCAGATCCTGATGATACGCTCCCGCGTGGGCAAGGGCGTTCACGGCCCCGGCCAATTCCGCGAAGAACGCATGGACGGCATCTGGAGGAGCCTCTTGGTTCAGCAGCTCC
>SKRY01000007.1 GCA_007118235.1 Candidatus Hydrogenedentota bacterium
GCCAAGAAGGACATTATCTCGCGCTGTCCGGTATTTCCAGCACGCGGTCCGGTTGCCGGCCGTAACCGGTGATCTCCAGGCGATCGCCGTGCACGTCCACAACGGCGTAGGCGGTTTCGTCTTCCGTTTCCACCATGCCGTGCAACGTCACGTAGTGGACGCCTTCGC
Source organism: Candidatus Hydrogenedentota bacterium (assembly GCA_007118235.1). GTDB lineage: Bacteria > Hydrogenedentota > Hydrogenedentia > Hydrogenedentales > SLHB01 > SKRY01. The sequence continues at coordinate 169 of SKRY01000007.1, forward strand.
GCGTGGCGTAGTTTCCGGCGTGGTTGTGCCCGTTGAAATAGGCCACGACATGTGGATGCTGCTCAATGAGCGAGACGAGTTCCTCGCCGTTCCAAAGGTTATGCGCCCCGGCGGGATACACCGGGAAATGACAGAAGAGCATCACCTTCTCGTCCGCCTCGGCGGCGGATTCCAGCGTCTCCTCCAGCCAAGCGAGTTGAGCCGCGCCCAATCCGCCGTTCCATGTTCGGGCGTTGGGGGCATCCGCCTCTTCGAGTTCCGCGAGCATCGCGGCGGATTCCTCGTAGCGGTCGCTGCCCTCCGGCCACGCGAGCACGCTCAAGTCGTTGCCGTCCAACACGATGAAGCGCCAGTCATTGACCGAAAAGCTGTAATAGCTCTCCTCCATGTCCAGCACGCCGAGCGTGTGTTCGTGGGACACCGGGAAATCGTGGTTCCCCAGCGCGATGTGCAGCGGCGCGTCGAGTTCGTTGTATATCGGCATAACATCATTGAAGCTGTCCCTGCCCTCATCGATGACGTCCCCTACATCCATGACACAGACGAGGTCCATCGCGTTGAACGTCTCGACGCACTCCCGGAGCTTGTCCAGCGATTCCCGGTAGTACCGGCTGCCGCTGGCGGGAATGTCGGCGTATTGCACATCGGCGACCAGGCCGAACGAAAACTCGGGCGCTTCTTCGGCGGATTCCGCATGAGCGCCTGACGCGTAAACCACGCCTACCATCAGGATGGCCGCGGCGCACGCGAATGCGGCAAGACGGGTAATGTACTCCAACATCGGTCTATCCTCCCAGAATAAGTCTTCCATCAGCGGACAGTATCCCCGAACACAACGCCCATACGCAAACGCGGCCGCGGCGCCGTCCCAGGAGAAGGAGAAGACGGCGCCGCGGCCTTCCGAGCAGCATCACCGGAGGGGGTGTGAAGGGTTAAGCGTATGTTGGGGCGGTTTTGCGCCCGTGCGCGTAGTCCACGCCGAGGCTGTCCAACATCAGGTTGAAGAGATCCGTGTTTCGCGTGAACGGGCCGATGGCTTCGCTGCCGGGGCCTGTCGCACAGAGTTCGACGTAATCCGAGCTATGCGAGGTTCCTATCCAGCTCACACTGGTGTGATTGGCCAGGATCTGGCCCAACACGGGCCGAGCACCACTCATCGCGCGGCGAGCGGCCGTGTAATCTCCGCGCAACGCGCTTTGCAATACCTCGGCTTCTTCGTCGCGTATGTCGAGCTTCGTGGCCTCTTCAATGCGCTCTTTGATCGCGCTTACACTGCTATCCGAGTCGAGCCCCGACAGGATCCAGTCGTTGGTGTGCGTGAATTCGGCGATTCGATCGAAGTTGCCATTCGAGCCGTCCAAACCCGGGTTGGCGTTGCCGTGGTCCGTCGTGACGATGACCAAGGTGTCCGGGTTTTCTCGTTGGAACTCCAGCGCCACCCCAATCGCGTCATCAAATGCAATCTGGTCATTGATGAGACCGCCGGCGTCGTTGCCGTGGGCCGCGTGATCCACCCGGCCGCCCTCGACTTGGAGCAGGAAGCCATCTCCGTTGCGTTTGAGCCGATCCAGGGCGATCTCCGTCATTTCGGCCAAGCTGGGCACATCCCGCCGCAGGTCCGGGGTATTCAGCCGGTCAAGCTCGTACGGAAGGTGACTGCCATAAAACGCGCCCAAAATGCGATCATCGCTGGCATCTAGGTCCAACAGTTCATCCCGCGTCTTCACGACGGCATATCCCGCATCCCGGAACGCTCCGAAGAGGTCCTCGCCGTCGCCGCGGTGATCCGGATCGAACTGCCTAGTGCCACCGCCTAGGAGTACATCCAGCTCCCGCTCGTAGTACTGCTCGGCGATCTCGTCTTCCATGTTGCGCGCGGAAACGCTGGAGCCGAACCCCGCTGGGGTGGCGTGGGTAAGGCGCGTGGTCGTCACGAGGCCCGTCCCCTTGCCGGCGTCCTTGCAATACTGAAGGATGGGCGTGAGCGCCTCGCCGTCTTGGTCCATGTTCAGGGCGCCATTGTTGACGCGCTGGCCGCATCCCCAGGACGAGGCGGCCGCGGCGCTGTCCGTCACCAACGCATTAGCAGAGGCCATGTCCATCAGGCCCCGGCCAACGCCTTCTTGCTCATAGAGTTGCGCCCAATTCGAGACACGGTCATGGTGGCGGCGGAGCATGTGGTCGGCCAACGAAAGCGTGCCAACGCTCATTCCGTCGCTCACGAGAAAAATCACGTTGCGGGCCTTGCCCTGTGACTGGTTGGGTAGGAGTGTGGTCTCCGCGCGTGCGGCGTGGGTTCCACCGCCCAAAAAGACGGCCGCCGCCGAGGCTTTCAAGAAATCCCGCCGCGCCATGCCCCTATTTCCGCTGCTCCCATTGTTGCGCACTGCCATATCCGTCCAATCTCCTTTGGTTGTATCGGCCAACGTGTATACTTGCAACGGGCGTAAGTATACGCAGCATCGGTTAAAGAAACGTTAGACTAAGCCAAGTTATTTCCGGCGGCGCGCCACTCGGCTCCTTCATCGATGAACATGGCTAGAAAATCTTCCGGACGCTTACTTTTGTAACGTTTTTTGTTGAATACCCGCACCAATTCGTTGTAATCCTCGTGATGGCCACAGTCCTCCCGGTAAAGGCCATACAGCGGCCCCGTCGGCACGGCCTCGCCCTGATGGGCGGGACAACAGGTGTCCTTGTGCAGCGTGAATCCGCGGAACGCCCCATCCCGCGTTTCCTGTAACTTGAAAGGAAACAGCCGGCAAAGGATAGGCCGGTGTTCGTAGATGGCGCACCGCTTGTTCCGCCGGTCAAGGAAATGACAGCCCCTTCGCGGATCCCGTTTCAGCGCCATGATGTAGCGCTCCCCGTTGCACTTGAGCCACGTGGGGTCGGACGCGGCCACGTGTTCAATCTCATCGGGCGGGAGGAATTCAAGGAAATCGCGCGGATGCTCTCCCGTGGCCCGCGCAATCCGGATAACGTCGGCCGGGGTAGGCA
>SKRY01000427.1 GCA_007118235.1 Candidatus Hydrogenedentota bacterium
CGACAACCCGCTTTACCCGCCAGCAAGCGCGATGGTCGAGGAACTCGGGATTCCCGTGAGCCAACGCTACGCCGGGGAGAACCTCGACTGGCAACCGGACGCCGTCATCATCGGGAATGCGCTAAGCCGGGGCAATCCGGAAGTCGAGGCGGCGCTGGACCGGGGCATACCCTACCTCAGCCTTCCAGAATGGTTGAAGGAGCGCGTCCTGCGGTCCCGGCGGCCCCTGGCCATCTGTGGCACGCATGGCAAGACCACGACGACGGCATTGACGGCCTACTTGCTGGACAGGGGCGGCCATGAGGCAGGTTTCTTGATCGGCGGACAGCCCATGGATTTTCCGCATTCCTCCCGGCTCGGCGCTGACGATGCGCCATTCGTGATCGAGGGAGACGAATACGACACCGCGTTCTTCGACAAGCGCGCCAAATTCTTCCACTATATCCCGGAAATCGCTTTGGTTACGTCGATCGAATTTGATCACGGCGACATTTATCGCGATCTCGATGACATCATGCGGGCATTTCGTCTCATGCTGCGCCAGGTTCCGTCCACGGGACACGTCGTGTTGTGCGCCGATGATCCCGGCGCCATGGCCTTGGCGCCCCACGCTTTCAGTCCGGTGATCACATACGGCTTCTCCATGGACGCGAACTGGCGGGGCGAAATCATCCGGCAAGGCTCTCCTCCCGTGCTTCGCATTCACCGTGACGGCGCTCCGTGGGGCGAATGCGAAGCGCCCATGGCGGGACGGCACAATCTGCAAAACGCAGTCGCCGCGATCGCCATCGCTGGCGTCTTGGGCGTCACGCCCGCGCAGGTGGAGGAGGCCTTGCCCCGTTTCAGAGGCGTGCGGCGGCGCATGGAAGCCTTCCTCGAACACGATGGCGCCCTTTTCGTCGACGACTTCGCCCACCACCCCACCGCGATCCGGGGCGTCATCGAAGCGGCGCGGGACCGCTGGCCAGACCGGCGGTTATGGGTGGCGTTCGAGCCCCGCTCCAACACCACGGTGACGAACCGTTTTCAAGCTGAGTTGGAGCATGCCCTGTCCGGGGCGGATATCGTTTGGATCGGTCCCATCCACCGGGCGTCCAACATCCCGGCAAAGGACCGCTTGGACCGGGACGGCTTGGTCAGCTCCTTGCGGTTGGGCAGCCGGGAAGCGCATGCAACGGATGAGGTCGAGGAAATCGCGAACCACATTTCAGAGCAGGTCCGGCCGGGGGATGTGGTTCTGATTCTAAGCAACGGCGCGTTCGGAGGACTGTACGCCATGCTGCGCGGCCACTTGGGCGCAACCGCCCCGGTTGATGGATGATTTGCCCGCCGCCCACACGAGCGCGTGCGAGCGTTACGGCCAAGCCAGCCGGGATCTTGAACACAGTCCGCGAATGATATAGCCTTAAGCCTTTGGCGCGGGTGATAATCATATAGAGGAAGCATTTGATGGAAGCGCTGCTTATTGCCTTTTTGTCGTTTGTTGGATTCATCGTCGCCTATAACACCTACGGGCGCTATCTGGGTCAGCGCATCTTCCGGTTGAGCGCGAGCAATGTGGCTCCATCCGTGGAATTGCAGGACGGCCGAGACTACGTGCCTACGCGGCCCAGCATCGTCTTCGGGCACCATTTCACCAGCATCGCGGGGACGGGGCCCATTGTTGGCCCAGCCATAGCCGTATTCTGGGGATGGCTGCCCGCGTTATTGTGGGTGGTGTTCGGCTCGATTTTTGTCGGGGCCGTGCATGATTTCGGCAGCCTGGTGGTATCGATGCGCTCGCGCGGCCAAACCCTCGGCGACATCGCGGGCCGGCTGATTTCCCGGCGGGCGCGCATCCTGTTCCTGCTGATTCTGTTCTTCGCATTGATGGTCATCATCGGCGTCTTTGGACTGGTCATCGCCATGTTGTTCGCGATCTACCCCCAGACCGTGCTCACGGTATGGCTGGCCATGCCATTGGCCGTGGCGGTGGGGTTCTGGACATACAAGGCCCGGGGCGGGTTGACCCTGCCGGTGCTGCTTACGCTTGGGCTCCTCTATTTGAGCATGTACATCGGCGCCTACCACCTGCCCATCACCTTGGGCGATCTTCCCCTTTTTGCCGGAGCGGACGCCAGTTTCGGGGAAGCCTTGGCCTCGACCGTGGTCATCTGGACCCTGCTGCTCCTGGTCTACTGCTATATCGCCAGCATCCTTCCTGTGTGGACCCTGCTCCAGCCGCGCGATTTCATTAACGCGAATCAACTCTTGATCGCGATGGCGTTGCTCTTCACGGGTCTGCTGGTGGCTCAACCCGAACTCGCCGCCCCGGCCTTCAACCATGACGCCCCGGCGGACGCGCCGTCAATGTTCCCCTTCCTGTTCATCACGATTGCCTGCGGCGCGGTTTCGGGGTTCCACTGCCTCGTCGCCTCGGGAACGTCATCCAAGCAGTTGCCCAGCGAACGCGACGCCCGTTTCGTGGGGTACGGCGGAATGCTGCTTGAGGGGGCCTTGTCCGTGCTCGTGATCGTGGCCTGTTGCGCGGGACTCGGGATGGGCATCTATCACATGGTTGATGACAGCCTGGTCCCCATCTTGGATTCCGCGGGCGCGCCCTTGGCGGGGAGCGCGGCCTGGGAGCATTACTACGACAGGGCTTGGGGGGAGATGGCTCTCGGCGATCAGGTGGGCGCCTTTGTCGAGGGCAGCGCCAACATGATGACCGCCGCCGGCATCCCTCTGGAAATGGGAATCGGCATCATCGCGGTGATGGTGGCGTCCTTCGCGGCGACCACGCTCGACACCGCCACCCGCCTACAGCGCTATGTCATTCAAGAATTGGGAACCGCTATCCGCGTGCCCGTGCTGCGGCAAAAACATGTGGCCACGGGGATCGCCGTGGCCACGGGCGGCGCCATTGCGTTCATGAGCGGGCCCCAGGGACCCGGCAGCGGGGGACTGATCCTCTGGCCGGTGTTCGGCGCGACCAACCAGTTGCTGGCGGGGCTCGCCTTTCTGGTGGTGGCCTTCTATCTATTACGGCATGGTATTACGGTATGGTTTCTTCTCGCGCCCATGGCTCTCATGATCGTTTTTCCGGCATGGGCCATGAGCCTTCAGATCATCGACTGGCGGGCGGACGGGAACTGGGTCCTCTTCGCCATCGGCGTCGTGGTCATGTTC
>SKRY01000046.1 GCA_007118235.1 Candidatus Hydrogenedentota bacterium
AGCATACTCATCCAGGCGGCCACCGAGGACAGGACCTACGGTTACCAAACGGAGGCGGATGAGGACGGCGTCCATACGGTCCAGGAGCTTGGCGGCTATCCGCTGAACGTTCGGCTGATCGATGCTTCGGTGACGCTGAGGCGCGGCGGCCTGAGCCAAGCGACGGTGCTCGACGGCAACGGCTACGTCACGGAGCGCGAGGCCGATGCCGAGGCCGGAGCGGCGTTCCGCGTCCGGCTTCCCGAGGATGAACTGTATACCTTGGTGAAGTAGGACATGGCGGCTCCATAAAGAGAAGCGCATGCGGCGAAGCCGGGCGCATCACCGGCGTGGCCTACTTTGACAGCGAGTGCTGCAAGTGGCTCGGGAGTGGGTCTCAACCCTGGGTTACGGAATCGCTGGGCGCCTCGAGTTGCTTGAGGCGGCGCTCCATTTCGCGCATGGGCATGAAGTCGCCCTTGCGGGTGGCGGCTTCGATGCCCGCCCGGAACGCGCGGCGGGCTTCGCCGGCTTGGCCGAGGAATTCCAGGCATTTTCCCAGGTTGAGGAAGGCCGCCGAGTAATCCTGCTGTAGCTGGGTAGCCTTCTGGAGGTAGGGGACGGCGCTTTCGTAGTCGTTGAGCTGCATGTAGGCGGACCCCATGCCGAACGTGGCCAAGGCGTCCTCGGGATCCAGCTCGAGAACTTCCTTGAACATGCCGATGCGTTCGCGCGCTTCCTCAACGATGCGGCGGCGCTCTTCGGCGGCTAGCTCCTCCGCCTTGCGGGCTTCCAGCGTCTGCTTCATTTCAAGAAGGGCCGCTTGCGCCTTTTCCTGCTCCGCCTCCTCGATCATGCCTTTCGACACGTAAAAGACGGACAAATTCGTATGCGCCATGATGCAGTCCGGATTGAGCTGGGCGAGGACCTTCATGTACCGGATGGCCTCGTCCACTCGGCCATGGCGGTTGAGGATGACGCCGAGGGCTTCGTAGGCGTCTTGGTGCGTGGGATGCAGAGCGAGGGCTTTCTTGAGCAGCTCGATCGCGGCGCCGTCCTCGTCGTGGGCGTCTTCTTGGAAGTGGCTCAACGCGCGCTCGTAGAGCGCTTGGGCCCGCTCCTCCCGGCTCTTGGCTTCGTGGAAGGGAAGCACGCGGACCTCGGCCTGGAAGGTCTGGCCGCCTTCCGCATCGGAGAAACGGTAAACCCGTCCTGGCGCGCGGTGGTTCTTATCGAGGTACGCCAAGGCCAAGACCCGTTCAAGAGTGGGAGAGTAAACCCGGCTCTTGATGATCCCGGCCTTCCGTCCCTCGGCATAAAGGGCCGCGTTCGGGGGCGGCGCGTGCTCCAGCGCGCCGTCGCACACAAGGCCCATCAGGGCTTGTTTCACGGCGCCGTAGGCCCGCTGCCGGGCGACAACCTCTTGCCCGAGGAAGCAGCCCTTGTCATAGTTGACGGCTCCCCGTTCGAGGGTGGTCTCGGCCAGGCGATATGTTGAATCGTAATCCTGGCCGAAGGCGGGAACGCCCGCTTCCACACGCAGGACTTCGCGGGCTTCGGGGTTAATCCGGCGCAGGCCCCATTCCGCGCCCGCCTCCAATAGCCGTTCGGCCAAGGCCGCGCCTTGGCCGGTCTCGGTCACGAGGAGGAGGCCGTCCTCCCCCGTGACGGAGTAGTCAAAGACAAGCGCCTGGAATTCCCCGACTTCGATGGGCTGGCAAGCGTGGCGCTCCCGGGGCAACAGCGCGGCGCCCGCGGTCCCGAAGCCTTCCAAAAGCGAAGCGAGGAAGGGCAGGGTCCGTGGACCCTGGACCAATACGTGCTCCACCTCGTCACTGGCGTCCGCAATGGTGACATCCTCGATGAAGAGATGGGCGTCGAGCTGTTCAAGTAGGGGAGCGGCTTGGGGACGATCCGTGATGAGCCAGTATTCGTCCTCCCAGCGATGGAGAGTGAAGGCGGCTTGGACGCGGCCCTTGCGATCGAGTACCGCGTTGGCATGGCCTTGGCCCGATTCGAGGGCGAGGACATCGTTGGTGGACTGAGTTTGCAACCACGAGGCCGCATCCCGCCCCGTGAAGCGCACGAAAGCGCCGTCTTCCCAGGCCCACACTCCAACCTCATGGCGGACCGCGTGAATCTCCTCGCGCACTGCGGTTTCGCTCATGGGAAAGGGCTCCAGATCACCGACAACGACAACGCGGACATGCGGCTTACACGCTGAACGATTCTCCGCAGCCGCAGGTGCTGCTGGCGTTCGGGTTGGAGAAGACGAAGCCCTTGCCGTTTAGCCCTTCCTTGTAATCAAGGACGATACCCTTAAGATAGATGGTGGACTTGCGATCCATGTAGAACCGCACCCCACCCTGTTCGCAGACGTTATCGTTTTCGCGTTCCCGGCTGAATTCGAGCACGTAGGATAGCCCGGAACAGCCGCCGCCTTTTACGGCGACGCGAACTCCATCCGCCTCTGAGGTCTCCTCGCTCAGGAGCCGCTTTAACTCCGCGATGGCGTTCTCCGTGGCTTGGATGATGCCCTTGGCTTGCTTGAGGCCGGATTCAGTTGCCGTCATTGGCGCACCTCTGTGTTGACCGCCGTAACCGGCGGCTACGACTCACGGTTTAGAGTAAATTGAGTGTTTCAACGGTCCATTCAGCACATGATCGGGCGCTTACGCCTTCGAGCCCGGATTGCGTCACGCCGCGCCTTGGCGTCCCCCCGCAACGCAAGCGGGGATCGCGCTTGCTTTTCCATGCGTTCTTCCAACACTTTGAGCAGGATGTCGAGGCCCACGCCCTTGCCCGGGACGGGCTGACTGTGTTTGGGGGATTTCACAGCGTGTTTCTCTTCTCTCTGCCTATTGTAGAAACAAGGGAACCTAGCTCGAAAATTCCAGCCGGCGCGCGTAAGATGGGGCGCGCCGGCCATTGACCTGGACGCAGCGCCCATCCGGATCCCCGGAATACAGCCGGTTGCCCCGGCGCCGTCCGGTCAGGTCGGCCGCCTTGAGACGACGCCTTAAGTGACGGGCGCGACACCAAACGCATGCCCCACCCGCCAGCAAAAACGCATCGTATTGATAGACCTCCCATCCCTCGGAAAACCGCCGCCCGAAGGGCGAAACAAATCCAAACGGGCGCCCAGAAATGCTCTCTAATTGTTCACACGG
>SKRY01000030.1 GCA_007118235.1 Candidatus Hydrogenedentota bacterium
ATTCAGGAGCAGATTCAACCCACACGGGTGCAGTTGGTGATCCCGATGGTTAGCTTGATGCCAGAAGATTGCCTAGCAGAGTTGCGCAAACGGTTTGGTCCAGACTTTGAGCGGCTTCAGGAAGAGGAGGTGAAGGCTGTTGTGACAGCTCATGCGGAAGCTCAGGTGTCTAATGCCCGTATGCGCGAAATCACCAACGAACATCCGGCGGATCTGACGAAAATGCTGCAAAACCTTGTGAAGCAAGGTTTTCTTGTGCAAGACGGCCAGAAGCGGGGAGCCACATACCGGTTACCTTCGGCGACAGATGCGGCGTGGGAGACCGCTTCGCTTCTTCCGGGAGGCTTGACACATAAGAGCGAGGGCTCCGCACACAGTGGCGATGACTTCTCACATGAGAGCGGGGGCTCCGCACACAACAAGGAAGACTCCTTACATAATGGCGGGGACTTGGTACAAACACCTACGGACATGGAGTCAGAAACCTTGGTGCGGCTGCGAAGGATCGCGCTCCCAGCTCATCTGTCGGCACGCCTACCGCCGGAGGAAACCCGCCAGCTCATCCTGAGGTTGTGCCACGCGCGTTATCTGACCGCAGCCGATTTGGGCAAGTTACTGAACCGCAATGCGTCGGGATTGCGTAGCCGCTTTCTCAAGCCTATGGTGGAAGAAGGAGTCCTCCGCCTTCGGTATCCGCATGCGCCAAACCGGCCTGATCAAGCCTATGCAGCTAACGCTTGAGTCATATTGTTCCATAGTATTTTATTGTGCCAGATAAGTGTGGAAGCCCGTTTTTCAATCTTTACGAAAATATATTTTATTATGTTAGATTCATTTATAATGATTAATAAGTTAGGAGCGCGCGATGCAGTTCCATCCCGTCGAGTATCTCGAAAGCCGCTTGAGGGAGAACGAGTAAGCGGGAGACTGTAGAAGAGACAGACGATACCATTCTTGTACTAACTGATTCCAAATTAGTACAAGCCGATGCCTGCGCTTCAGTCTATCCAAGCAGCGGCGCCCTTCCGGTTCGTGGTAGACTGGCGTCGTTTTCGAAGGCATTCATCGCCCTGGCCGTCCGGGCCCTGCTGAAAGGAGAACGTCCACGATATGCGTTTGGTGCGTGTTGGAGTAGCCGCCACGTCGATGACGGTGGGGGATTTCAAAGGGAACAGCCGTATCCTTGGGGAGGTGATCGCGGCTGCCCGTGAACAAGGCGTCCACTTGCTGGTGACGCCGGAGCTGTCCTTGTCCGGCTATAGCTTGGAGGACAAGGTCTTCTGGCCGGACCTGAGCCGCAAGAGCTGGGAGGTCCTCAACGAACTCGCACCGGAATGCAAGGGCATCGATGTGTTCATCGGCCTGCCCATCCGGCTGCGGTCGATGATGTACAACGCCATGGCTCTTGTCCACGACGGGCGCGTTGCGGGTCTCATCCTGAAGATGTATCTGCCCACCTACAGCATCTTCTACGAAGGGCGCAATTGGGCGGCGTGGGATCACGGCGTCACGGAATACCACGGTGTTCCCGTGGGCGATCTTGTGTTCGAGTTGCCTTACGGCGTGGTGAGCGGCGAGATTTGCGAGGATATGTGGTCGCGCCAATCGCCGGCTCATGCGCGGGTGCAAGCGGGCGCGGAAATCATCTGCAACGCGAGCGCATCTCCGTTTGTGCCCCTCAAGAACGCCGCGCGCCGGCGCATGATCCAGAACGCCGCGGCTAACTTGGTCTGCGTATATGCCTACTCCAACATGCTGGGGTGCGACAACAGCCGCTTGATCTTTGACGGCGGCGGATTCATCAGCACGCCCGAAGGCATCGCCGCCGAAGGGCCGGCTCTGGCCAAGGCGCCGTGGACCCTTGCCTCCGCCGTGGTGGACCTCGACGACGTGGCGCGCATGCGTTCGGAGAACTCGACCTGGCGTCAAGACGCCGCGGACCCCGGTTTTGGCTGGGACGCCGAGCGCATCGCGTTGAGCAACGGCGCGTTTAGTCCAGCCCCCATCGCCGATTTCGCCGCGCAGATGCCGGACAGCTTCTTCATGGGCGAACCCACCCCGGCGCGAGATGACGCCTCGGCCTATCTCGACGAGCTGTTTGACGCGCTCGTGCTTGGCCTGCGCGATTACTACGAGAAGGTGGGCGTGTTCAAACGCTTTCTTGTCGCGCTGAGTGGCGGACGCGACAGCGCCCTCTGTTTGCTCATCGCCGTGCATGCTGCAAAGGCGCTCAACGGGGGAAAGGAGGCGGCCCGCTACGCCGAACGGATTCGCACCGTGTACCTGGCTCACGACGTCTACAGTTCGAGCGCGACCTCCGAGGCGGCCCGCCGCTTGGCGGAGGCCCTGGGCGTCCCGTTCCGGGTGGTCTCCATCAGCGAGGAAGCGGAAGTGGCGGAGGATAAGGCCGCGGAGATGCTAGGCGGCGAGGCGGAGGTTTCTCCCATCGCGCGGCAGAACCTGCAAGCGCGCATTCGGGGGAACATGGTGCTGAATTGGGCCAACAGCATGGAAGGCCTCGTGCTTGTGACCTCGAATCTGAGCGAGGCGGCCGTGGGCTACACTACTACCGGCGGCGACAATCAGGGCGGCTATTGCCCCATCGCCAACGTGCCCAAGACCGTGGTCACCCAGCTTCTCGAACACTTGGCGAAACGCGAGGGACTCCATGTCTTGGAGGAGATCCTCGCCATCCCGCCCAGCGCCGAACTCGCCAACGATCAAAGCGACGAAGAGGACCTCATGCCCTACGTGGTGCTTGATGATTTACTCTATCTGTACGGCCGCCGCCGCATGGCCCTCGCGGATTGCTGGCGCGTGCTCTGTCACCGGCGTCCCAGCCATGACCCCGAGCAATTGCGCGTCTGGACCGCTACGTTCGCGCGTCTTTTCGCGCAGAACCAATGGAAACGCGAACAGTTGCCCGTGGCCATGAAGGTCATGGAACTCGACCTCGACCCCAAGACCGGCTTCCGGTTTCCCGTCACGCAACGCATTGATCACGAACTAGAGGCGCTCAACGAGGCGGAGTTATAGACAGGGTTCATCGGGTTCCCAAGAAGGAATCACGGATTTACACGGATTTGAACGGAAAAAACAGAAGTATCAGGGTAGGCGGGACGGCTTATGGGGCGATCCAAGAATGTAGCCAAGATCCTTGTTGGAAGAATATGTAGAGCTGCTTGCGCGTCGATTCGGACATACGCTTTGGTTCCAGTATGGACCTGGAAACCAAAGCAACCGTAAAGAGCTTCAAGCGAGGCCCGCGTTTCTCTCGTGTTTCAGCTCCCGCTGGCACGCCTATCCGTGTGAATCCGCGGTTCGATTTCACCGCGCCGCCTTCCCGGCTTATTCCCACTCGATAGTGCCGGGGGGTTTGGAGGTGACGTCGTAGAGGACGCGGTTGATCCCCTTGACCTCGTTGCAGATCCGGCTGGCGACGCGTTGGAGCACGTCGGGTGAGAACCGGTACCAGTCGGCGGTCATGGCGTCTTCGCTGGTGACGGCGCGGAGGGAGCAGACTTCCTCGTAGGTGCGTTCGTCGCCTTGGACGCCAACGCTGCGCACGGGCAGAAGGCACACGAGCGCCTGCCAAATCTCGCGGTAGAGGCCGGCCCGGCGGATCTCCTCGATGTAGATGGCGTCGGCCTCGCGCAAGGTGTCAAGCCGCTCCTTGGTCACGGCGCCGACGCACCGCACGCCCAAGCCCGGCCCGGGGAAGGGGTGGCGCCAGACGATGTCCTCGGGCAAGCCGAGTTCGGCGCCGAGCGCGCGCACTTCGTCCTTGAAGAGTTCGCGCAAGGGTTCGAGCAACGCGAGGTTCATCTTCTCGGGTAGCCCGCCCACGTTGTGGTGGCTCTTAATGGTGACCGACGGCCCGCCCGTGGCGGATACGCTCTCGACCACGTCGGGGTACAACGTGCCTTGGGCGAGGAAATCGATTTCGCCGACGGACTGAGCTTCTTCGTCGAAGATCTCGATGAACAGATTGCCGATGGCCTTGCGTTTCGCCTCGGGGTCGCTAATCCCGGCGAGCCGTTCGAGAAACCGGTCCTCGGCGTCCACGTAGCGCAGGTTGATCTGGAAGTTGTCGCGAAACACCTGCTGAACCCGTTCCGGTTCGCCCTTGCGGAGAAGGCCGTTGTTCACGAACACGCAGGTGAGCCGATCGCCGATGGCGCGGTGAATGAGCACGGCCGCCACGCTGGAATCAACGCCGCCGCTTAGGCCAAGCAGGACCCGGCCCTCCCCAACCTTTTGCCGAATCTCTTCCGTGGCGGCCTCAAGGAACGAGCCCATGGTCCAATCGCCGGCGCAACCACAAACCGTGTGCACGAAATTGGAGAGGATGCGATCGCCTTGCGGGGTGTGGACCACCTCGGGATGAAACTGAACCCCGTAGAACCGCCGGGCGGGCGCGGCGATGGCGGCGTGCGGGCAGTTCTCGGTGGAGCCTATCGTCTCGAACTCTTCCGGCAACGCGGCCACCGCATCGCCATGGCTCATCCAGACTTGCGTGAATTCGGCCACGCCTTGGAAAAAGCCCCGGGAATCGCGGTGTTCGAGATGGGCCACGCCATACTCGCGTTTGCCGCACGGCTCCACCCGGCCGCCAAGCTGATGGGCGAGGAGTTGGCATCCATAACAGATGCCCAGGATGGGGATGCCCAAGTCGAAGATGGCGGGATCGGGCATGGGGGCATCCGGCGCAAGCACACTGGCGGGGCCGCCGCTGAGGATGACGCCCGCGGGATCCAGCGCCTTTAGTTCGTCCGGTGAAATGCTGTACGGGACAATGAGACTGAATGCGCGGGCCTCGCGCACGCGCCGCGCGATAAGTTTGCTGTACTGCGCCCCGAAATCAAGGACGACGACCGGCCGTTCCGCTCCGTGCATGGGATTACCGCCACACCTGATAGTTGGGGGGCTCTTCCGTGATGGTCACGTCATGGGGATGGCTTTCGCGGACGCCCGCCAGCGAGACGCGGACAAACATGGCCTTCTGCCGCAATTCCCGGAGGGTGGCGCTCCCGCAATAGCCCATGCCCGCGCGCACGCCGCCCGCGAGCTGATGGATGTATTCCCCAAGTCCGCCACGGAAGGGAACCCGGCCTTCGACGCCTTCCGGCACGAGCTTGGAATGCTCGGCCTCGAACTGCATGTAGCGGGCCTTGCTGCCCCGTTGCATGGCCTTGATGGAGCCCATGCCGCGGTGCACCTTGTAGGTCCGGCCCTCGTAAAGGATCGTTTCGCCCGGGCTTTCCTCGGTGCCGGCGAAAAGGCTGCCAATCATGACGCTCTCCGCCCCAGCGGCCAAGGCCTTGACGATGTCTCCCGAATACCGAATGCCGCCGTCGCTTATGACGGGTATGTCATGCTCGGCGGCTACGGCGCCCGCTTCGAAGATCGCCGTGAGCTGGGGCATGCCCGCGCCCGCCACCACGCGCGTGGTGCAGATGGAGCCTGGCCCCACGCCTACTTTCACGCCATCGGCCCCCGCTTCGATGATGTCGCGCGCGCCCTGTCCCGTGCCCACGTTACCCGCCACAAGATCGGTGTCCGGGAACCGCTCCTTGATTTTGCGCACGGTGTCGAGCACTAGTTTGCTATGGCCATGCGCTGTATCCACCACGAGGAGATCCACGTAGGCCTCGACAAGCGCCTTCGCGCGATCCAGCTCTTCTTCTCCCACGCCGACGGCGCCGCCCACGCGCAACCGGCCCATGTCGTCCTTGCAGCTCCGAGGGAAGTCCCGCGCCTTGGCAATATCTTTTATCGTGATGAGTCCGCGCAGGACGCCGTTCTCATCCACAATAGGCAACTTTTCGATACGGTGCTGGTGGAGCAGTTCCTTCGCCCGCTCGCGCGTCGTGCCCGGAGGAATGGTGACCAGGTTATCCTTCGTCATCACCGTGTGGATGGGCACGGAATAGTCGTCAAGAAAGCGCAGGTCGCGGTTGGTGAGGATGCCCACCAGTTTGCCGGTTTCGTCCGTGATAGGCACGCCAGACACCCGGTAACGCGCCATGAGGTCTTCGGCCTCCTGGACGCTGTTGTACGGGCGCAAGGTAATGGGATGGGTGATAATGCCGGCTTGCGAGCGCTTGACCTTGTCCACTTCCGCGGCTTGTTCGTCAATGGACAGGTTCTTGTGAATTACCCCGAGGCCGCCCTCCTGCGCGATGGCGATGGCCAAGCGCGCCTCGGTGACGGTGTCCATCGCGGCGCTCACGAGGGGGATATTGATGGTGACGTTGCGGGTCAATCGCGTGGAAAGGTCGACGTCACGCGGCATGACATCGGAACGTTCGGGCCGCAGAAGGACGTCGTCGAAAGAGAGTCCTTCCATGAAGCGGTCTTCGGGATAACGCATGAAGCCTCCAGATTACAGGCGGGACGGGTCAGGATGCCCGGAAGGCGGCCGGGGAGACCTTGCCTCCGGAGGCGGTATTCTACCCGTGGAGCCGCTGTGAGTCAAATCGCGGAATGCCGCGTTGACGCGGTTCGATCGTCCGATTGAAGGGTTATGTGTTTGTGTGATACTATTCACTGTGCAGAGGGGGAGCGATCTGTCTTGATCATGCCGGATTTCGTGGAAATCCGGGTGTTTTGTGTTGGAATAGCAGGCGGTGCCAGAGTATGTTCGAATCGCTCAGTAAACGGCTTGAAGGCGCCTTCAAGAATCTTCGCGGTCAGGGTAAGCTGACCGAGAAGAACATGAAGGAGGGGCTGCAAGAAATCCGCAAGGCCCTCCTTGAGGCGGACGTCAATTATCGCGTCGTCAAGGATTTCATCAACGAAGTCCAGAAGAAGGCCGAAGGCCAAGAGGTCCTCAAGAGCGTTCAGCCGGGCCAACAGATCGTCAAGATCGTCCACGACGAGCTTGTCGAACTCATGGGCGGGGAAAACGCCCCGCTTCAGATGGCGGAGAAGCCGCCCACGCAAATCATGCTCGTTGGCCTTCAGGGCCAAGGTAAGACCACCACGGCCGGTAAGCTGGCCGTGCACCTCAAGAAGCAGGGGTACAAGCCCTTGCTGGTGGGGGCCGACGTATACCGCCCGGCGGCCATTCGCCAGTTGGAAATTGTGGCGGAAAGGGCCGAGGCGCAGTTCTTCAGCCTGGGCGAAAAGGCCGACCCCGTGGACTGTGCCCTCATGGCCCGCGGCGAGGCCCAGGTGCGCGGCTGCGACGTTATCATCCTCGACACGGCGGGCCGGCTTCACGTCGACGAAAAGATGATGGGCGAAGTTCGCCGGATTCAGCGGTCCATTAAGCCCCAAGAAATCATCTTCGTGGCCAATGCCATGACGGGGCAAGACGCGGTGAACTCGGCCAAGCTGTTCCATGAAGCCGTGCCGCTCACCGGCGTGGTGCTGACGCAAATGGACGGGGATGCGCGGGGCGGCGCGGCGTTGAGCGTGATCAAGGTCACCGGCTGTCCCATCAAGTTTGTCGGGACGGGGGAGAAGCTTGACGCGCTGCAAGCCTTCCACCCCAAGCGCATGGCCGACCAGATCCTGGGCATGGGCGATGTGGTTTCGCTTGTGGAAAAAGCCCAGGAGGTGGTGGACCAAGAGCAGGCCCTCAAGTTCCAGGAAAAGGCCCGCAAGGCGAGTTGGGACCTTGAGGATTTCCTGCAACAGATGCAGCAACTCAAGAAGATGGGCTCGTTCGGCGATCTGATGAAGAAGATTCCCGGCATGAGCAAGATGATGGACCAGGGGATGGACTTCGACGATGACCAGATGAAGTACACCGAGGCCATCATTTACTCGATGACGCCCAAGGAGCGGCATAACCCCAAGATTATCAATGGCAGCCGCCGGCGCCGGATCGCCATGGGCAGCGGGACCTCGGTCCAGGAAGTGAACCGGCTTCTGAAGGATTTCGAGCAGAGCAAGAAGATGATGAAGCAAATGATGAAGGGTTCGAAGAAAAAAGGAAAGGGCAAAGGCGCGTCGATGCGCATGCCCTGATTAGGCAAAGGGAGATACGTTTTTCATGGCGACAGTAATACGGTTGCGGCGCGGTGGCCGCACGCATGCTCCATACTACCGAATCGTGGTGGCCGATAGCCGCAAGCGCGTGCGGGGCCCGGTCATTGAGGAGTTGGGCTATTACCATCCGGCGAGTCCCAACGAGCCGAAGTACAAGGTCGATGGGCCGCGAGCGCTGGAATGGCTCAAGTGCGGCGCGAAGCCCAGCCCCACGGTGCGAAACCTGCTCTCGAAGGAAGGCATCCTTGAGGCGAAGGCCACGGGCCGTTCGCTGACGCCCGCCGCGGAAGAAGCAGCCCCGCCGGAGGCTTCCGCCAGCGCGGAGGAGACATCCGGCCCGGAATCGTGACGTGAAGGACTTAATTGAGCTGATAGCCAAGAAGCTCGTGAGCCATCCCGAGGACGTGCAAGTCCGGGTGATCGACCGGGCCGATGGTCAAGCCTATGAATTGCGGGTTCACCCCGAGGATATGGGCAAGATCATCGGCAAGAATGGCCGCACCGCCAAGGCCCTGCGGACGTTGCTGAACTCGGCGGCGTCCAAGCAAGACGTTCGCGCCAATCTTCAGATCGGCGACGAATAGGCCAAAACCCTCCCGCTGGACCCGTAAGCCATGCCGGAAGAACGCGTGTGTAGCGGAAAAGTGGTGTCGGTCCGTCCGGATCGCCGCGAAGTGCGCGTGGACCCCGTTCCCGGTATGGAAGATCGGGTTCAAACCGATGGTTGGGTTTGGTTTCGCGCGGTAACGGGCCGGGAGTGGAAGTGTAAGGTCATTGGGGTTCGCCGGACCGGTCAGGGGGTGGTGATCACGGTAAGCCCGGGAACGCCCAAGGATACAATTGCGCAACTGCGGGGTGCGGAAGCGCTGGCGCCCGCGTCTCCGGAAGGCGAGTTGGAACCGTTGTACACCTTGGACGATTTGCGCGGACTCACGGTGGCGCGTGGCGATGGGACCATCGCCGGTCATGTAACGGACCTCTACGACGGAAAGGCGCACGCCATGGCCGCGGTGGAGACCCCGGATGGCGCCGAACGAATCATCCCCTTGATCCCGCAGGTGGTCGAGTCCGTGGACTTGGAGGCGGGGGTCATAACAGTAGGCGATTTGACGCCGTATAGTTTGTCCGATGAGGATTGATATCCTCACGCTGTTCCCGGAGATCGTCGAAGCACCCCTGCGCGCCAGTCTGCTGGGCAAGGCGCAAGAAAAGGGGTTGCTTGACGTGCGCGTGACCAATATTCGCGATTTTGCCCACGACCGGCATCGCACCACGGATGACGCCCCGTTTGGCGGTGGCGCGGGCATGGTGATGAAATGCGAACCCATCTTCGAGGCCGTGGAAAGCCTCCGGAGCGAAAACGGGTTGGACCGCATTATTTTGATGTCCCCCCGCGGCCGGCGTTTGGACCAGGCTTTGGTCCAGGAATTGGCGGAGGCGGGCGATTTGGCCGTGATTTGCGGCCGCTATGAAGGCGTGGACGAGCGTGTGAGCCAAGGGCTATGCACGGACGAGATTTCCATAGGGGATTACGTCCTGAGCGGCGGCGAGTTGCCCGCCTTGGTCCTTGTGGAAGCCCTCAGCCGTATGAACCCCGGCGTCGTGGGCAAGTGGGAATCGGTCGAGACGGATTCGTTTTACGGCGGCCTTCTCGGGTTTCCCCAGTACACGCGGCCCCGGGAGTACCGGGGGATGGCCGCCCCCGATGTGCTTCTCGAGGGCAATCACGCCCTCATCGAACGGTGGCGCCGCAAGGAGGCCCTACGCATTACGAAACAGCGGCGGCCCGATTTATTGAACAATGTGCAGGAAAATGACCGGAAACTCCTCGCCGAACTCGCTCGGGAGGAATCCGAAAGCAACAGGGAGAATACCAGTGAGCGCGTTGGATGAATTGAAACAAGCCCAGATGAAGCCCGCCGACCAAATCCCCAAGTTTGAAGTCGGGGACACGGTGCGCGTCAGTTTCCGTATCGTGGAAGGGGAAAAAGAGCGGGTGCAGGCCTATGAAGGCATCGTGATTGGCCGCCATGGCGGCGAAGGCCCCGACGCCACCTTCACCGTGCGCCGCGTGGCGTACGGCGAAGGGGTGGAACGCGTCTTTCCCCTTCATTCTCCCCGTGTGGAGAAGGTGCAGGTCACGCGTGAAGGCCGGGTGCGCCGGGCCAAGCTCTACTACCTGCGCGAACGCCGGGGCAAGGCCGCCCGCGTCAAGGGCCGCGAAAAGCCGTCCGCGGCGCGGAAGTAAGCGCGTCTTCGCGGGCGTGAAGGCGCGCCCGCTGATGTGCAAACACCGCCAAGATGGGCTTGAGCTGTCAGTGTTATGATTCCCAATCGCCGGACAAGGCAGTGTTACGGGTGTTTACATCCCCCTTGGTCCCCCTTCAAAGGGGGAATTTCCCAGTCCAAAGCCGCCACACCGGGTGGGCCGCGGTTCAGCCCCAGGTGAGCGGCCCAATTCCCCCTTGGAAGGGGGTGGCCCGAAGGGCCGGGGGATGTTGCTCCCTGGAGTGACTACTCATGCAGGCAAAGACACTTGACGCGCATATAGAGGTTTCGCCCGGCGTTGTCGGCGGTAAACCTCGTATTGCGGGGCGCCGCATTACGGTGCAGGACATCGCGATATGGCACGAACGCTTGGGGTGGGCGGCGGACGAGATAGCCACGGAATACGGGCTTTCTTTGGCGGATGTTTACGCAGCCCTCGCCTATTACTTTGATCACCGCCAAGAAATTAACCAGTCCATCCATGACGGAGACGCCTTGGTTCAAGCCTTGCGTGAGAAGACGCCTTCGAAGTTGAATCAGAGACTCCATGCGCACAACCGGCATAACAAACCGGATTAGGTTTTGCATGGATGAGCAAGTGCCAACGGCTGTAGCTGACGGACTCCGGCGGCGCGGGGTTGATGCATTAACGGTCCACGAGGCGGATATGCTTGGGGCCAGCGACCCGGAGCTTTTGGCGTTGGCTACGCGGGAAGAGCGTGTTCTGTTTACTCAGGACTCCGATGTTATCCGATTACATTTTGAGGATGATAGCCATGCGGGTATCGTCTACTGTCATCAGAAAAAAGCCGGAGTCGGCGAGATTGTTTACGGGTTATAGCTCATATATGAGCTACTTGAGCCGCACGAAATGAAATCCTCAGTCGAGTTTATCTAGAGGGGCGCCCCAGATGAACAGTGTCATCCGTGCTCAAATAGACCGTAAACAACTTTTCCGGGCGCAGCAATCAATACAAGGCTTACCTCTTCCTTAGGGATACAATGCGCACTGAACGCTCCACAGCCAAGAACATTGAATCGAGGGGACGGAATCGAATTCCGTCCCCTCTTGTTTTTCTGGAGGAAACCGACAGATGCCAGCCCGGACGTTAGCCGAGCTTCGCGCGGTGGTCCGGGCGGGGCCGCCGTATGACGAGGGTTTCCTGCGCGGACTCGCGGAGGACGTACGGGCGGGAGCGCGCGCATTGCATCGGGAATGCCTGCGCCGGATTGCGGCCGCGGAGAAAGAGGCGGAGCGGGCCGCCGCGATGTTGCGCTTCGAGAACGAGGCGCGCGAGGCCGGGCATCAGCGCGTGGCGGGCGTTGACGAAGCCGGGCGCGGCCCCTTGGCGGGGCCGTTGGTGGCGGCGGCCGTGGTGCTGGG
>SKRY01000357.1 GCA_007118235.1 Candidatus Hydrogenedentota bacterium
TCAAACGGGCCATTGCTTGTTTGGCGGGAAGCAGTCATAATAAGCAATATGGTGGAGCAAGCTACAGCAACGGAGGAGCACAATCATGAAGCACAAGACGAACTGGATCGTATTATGCGCGGTTACCGTGGTGATTGGCATGTATGCATGGAGTGGGGAGGCGGCGGAGGACGCCCCGGCCATGCGCGCCGGCGTGGCGTCGATGGATATCACGCCGGAAATGCCCATCCGCCTTTCGGGCTA
This sequence comes from Candidatus Hydrogenedentota bacterium, assembly GCA_007118235.1. Classification (GTDB taxonomy): domain Bacteria; phylum Hydrogenedentota; class Hydrogenedentia; order Hydrogenedentales; family SLHB01; genus SKRY01. The sequence continues at coordinate 244 of SKRY01000357.1, forward strand.
CGCCGCCCGACAGGAAGAAGCTCAAGAGGTAGAGCAACCCCTTTATGCGAAGGCGCTTGCCCTGGACGCGGACAGCGCGCCGTTATCCATCTTGATCACGGCGGACCTCATCGCCGTGCCTGCGTGGATAACCGAGGAGCTGGCTCAACGGCTGGAAGAACAGGCGGGGCTGGAGCCCGCGCAGCTCGCCATCTGCGCGACGCACACGCACGCCGGGCCGGTGGTGCGCCGCTCCATCCCGGATTTGTTCGGCGAGGATCTGCCGGATGACGAGCAAGGCCGGATTGACCGCTATGCGGAAACCCTCGTCGATAAACTGGAGGCGGTCGCGCTTGAGGCCGCCGGGAACTTGAGCGAGGCGCGTCTCGCCTGGGGCCAAGGCAGTGTGGATTTCGCCATGAACCGCCGGGTGCTCGAGGATGGGCAGTGGACCGGCTTTGGCGCCGTTCCCGAGGGTCCCGTGGACCACGACGTCCCCGTTCTCTCGGTGACCGATCCCGAAGGCGGGTTGCACGCGGTCTTCGTGAATTATGCGTGCCACTGCACCACGCTGACCGGGCAATTCAATGTCGTTCACGGCGACTGGGCGGGCGAGGCGGCGGCCCGGTTGGAAGAAGCACACGACGGGGCGATCGCCCTCATCGCCATCGGATGCGGAGCGGACGCCAACCCCCATCCCCGCGCGGAGTTGGAACACACCGCACAACATGGGCAGACCCTGGCGGAAGAAGTGAACGAGGTCCTCGCCGGGAAACTGACGCCCATCCATCATGCGCCGCTCGGCGAGATCCGCACCGTATCGCTTCCGTTCGCCGAGCAAGACGCCGCATTGGAGTACCCGATTCAGACCTGGGCGTTTGGCGATGAGTTGGCCATGGTGTTCCTGCCGGGCGAAGTGACGGTGGACTACGCGCTCCGGCTCAAGGACGAGTTGGACCGGCGCCGGTTGTGGGTCAACGCCTACGCAAACGACGTCCCCTGTTACATCGCTTCGAGCCGGGTTATCGAGGAGGGCGGCTATGAGGTTGATCGCTCCATGGACTTCTACGGCCAGCCCGGTCCGTTTAGCCCGGAAATCGAAGACATCATCATCGGCGCTGTTCACGACATGCTCACGCCCGCCTTTGAGCGCCCGGAACGGGAACCCGTTGAACGCGTGGAAGGCAATGAGCCGCGCCTGATCACGCCGGAGGACGACGGTTCATTGCGCCTCACCGCCGCCGCGGGCTCACCCTACGGCCAACGCATCGAATACATGCCGGAATGGGAGGCGTTCGGGTGGTGGCGCGACGATGACCACGTGGAGTGGGAGGTGGAGGTTCCGGAGACAGGCCGCTACGAGGTGTGGATGGAATGGTCCGTATCGGATGCGTCGGCGGGCAATCCATACGTGTTCGTGGCGAACCAGCGCGTTCTTCGCGGGTTCATCCAGCCTACCGGCGGGTGGGAGGAATTCGACACGGCGAAGATTGGCGAACTCACGTTGCCCGCCGGCCGCCATACCATGGCCATGAAATCGGCCAGCGAATACGAAGAAGCGTTGATGGACCTCCGCGAGATACGGCTCACGCCGGTGGAATAGATTGTTTGCGGCGCACACCTCAAATGCTGGAAAGGAGATAGGACCATGCGTATGAACAGACGGAGTTTTCTCAAGGGCGCCGGCGCGGGCGCGGCGGGCCTTGCCGCGGCGTCCGCCCTGCCGCGGTTCCATGTCCTTGCGGCGAACAACCAGAAGCTGCGGCACGCGGCCATCGGCGTGGGCGGATTCATGGGCGGCGGTGACCTGCGGCGGCTGGCCGATCATCCGGACATCGAGATCGTGGCCCTGTGCGATGTCGACGAACGTTACCTGGAAGAAGCGCGCGAAGGGTTTCCCGATGCGCGGGTCTACCGCGATTGGCGGGTCCTGCTTGAAGAAGAGGAAGGCCGCATCGATTCCATTAACGCGACCGTGCCCGACCATTCGCATGCGCCCATCTCGGTGAGCGCGTTACGCAAGGGCATCCACGTGTATTGCCAGAAACCGCTCACGCGCAACATCCACGAGTCGCGCGTCATGGCCCAAGAAGCGGCCCGCTCCGGATTAATGACGCAGATGGGCGTGCAAACCCATAACGCCGCCTACTACCGCACCGCCGTGGCCATGGCGCAAGCGGGCGTCGTCGGCCGCATCAAGGAGGCGCACTCGTGGTGCATCCGCTCGGAACGCGGCAGCTTCGACTGGACGGGCGATTACTCCGATCCGCCAACCGAACGCCGCCCGGACCGGGAGGACGGGGTCCCGGATTACCTGGACTGGGATCTCTGGCTTGGCGCGGCTCCCGAACGTCCCTACGCCGCCGCTTCGGATGAAGGCGGCTACTGGGCGGACGAGGGGTTATATCAACCCATGGAATGGCGGCGCTGGCGCGACTTCGCGGGTGGAACGCACGGCGACATGGGCGGTCACATGATGGACGCCGTGTTCACGTGCCTCGAACTCACCGCGCCAAAATGGATCGAGAGTCATGGGACACCGCCCTACGAAGAAACGTACTCCGGAAACAACAAGGTGCTCCACCGCTTTCCCGGCACGCGGTTCACCACGGGCGACATCGACTACTATTGGTACGACTCCGGCCCCGTGAACACGGAAGGCTGGCCTATTGCTGAGGAGGACCTCGCCATGGACGGCTCCATGCTGATCGGCGAGCGGGGCTATCTCTATATGCCCCACGGCTCATCCCCGCAAGTGCTTCCAGAAGATGACCTTCAAGACGCGGTGGAATGGTTCGAGGACCGCATCGGCCGCCAAGGCGACGTGAACCACTACCATCAATTCGTGGACGCGTGCCTGGGACGGGGACTCACGAGCACGCCATTCGCCTACGGCGGCCGGTTGACGGAAA
>SKRY01000179.1 GCA_007118235.1 Candidatus Hydrogenedentota bacterium
GCGAGGTGAAGCTTGAGTTCCAGCCCCCGCTAAGCGTCACGTTGGACGGATTGTTGCCTATCGTGCCCGCATTGTCTCGATCGACTGTCCCAATGAGCACCTCCTGGCCCCAATTGTACGTGCCCGCCGCGAAACGCACTGTGTCACCCGATTGGATCTGGTCAGCAATCGCGGCGAACTGCTGGTAACTCGATACCTGGAAATCCGCCACGGCAGGGACCGTCCACATCATGATCGCCGCCAAAGCAAAAATCATGACGCCGCCCCTTTTCACTACATCACATCTCTTCCCCTTCATGATGTTACTCCTTTCACCCGTTGCAGTCATGGCGGCTCTTCGCCGCCTTCGCCCAACAACCCAACCAAGAGGCTGGCGCGCCGAGGCCCGCCTCCCGGCCATACACGCTGTCATCGCCTTTCCGGGCCATCATCCCGCACACTTTTCGCCATTGGGACGCGGCAACCACATTAGCCCCATCCTCCGATAAGCGGCATCACCAAGTGGGCGCGCGTTCCAGCCGCTTGACTTCACCCACCGCAGGATACCTTCGACTCCTCATTGATGTATACGTAGTTTGCGTATTGACGCTTGGTTGCTGGTTTTCAAGATAACACAAGTCTCCATGAAAGTCAAGCTTAGACAAGGAAATCCTGTCATATCCATAGTAATTGGATATAAAAGTATACTGAGTTTGCGTATATGGGGTCCAGGCAAGTGGACGCGGGGATACGCGATACGCCGCGCTGGGGTAACGCGGCTGGGCGCAAGCTCCAAGTAAGCCAGAGCTTGACGAGGCAAGAGGGGGGGCTTTTCCGGGCCCGTGATAAGGGGGACTACGGTGTAGGGGTAGTTAAGGCTTGTGGGGCCGCGCAATGCTGTTTTTGGAACACCGCGGGCGACAGTGTTCTCTAAGGGAGCCGTTGACGCATTGCGCGGCCCCTGGACCGGGCAGGTCCATCATGCGAGGGAGGGAGGAGAGAGTAGACCACGCCCCGCGTGCGTCCGGCCGCGCCGGGCAGTCGCGGGCCGTACGTGGGAGCCTTTGGCGCGTGACGTGGTCTGGAGGCTCATGTAACCGTATATGGGGGAGATGGCCGCGCAATGCGTCTAACCGAATACGCCGGGCGTGCGATTCGGCGGAGGGAGCTGAGTGCGCATTGCGCGGCCCGCGGGTCATCGGAACAATGTCTCCTTGCTATACGGTGAAGAAGCTCAAAGGGCGATTATTCTTGTTAATAAACCTGGGAAATGATTAGTACTTAGGGTTTTTCGCGTCACCAGCTTGGGCGCACATCGCGCGAAACGCCTGTTTGATCAAAGGATTACACTCGCTGGGGGGGGTAAGAGGCCGATTGTCCGCGTCTTCACTCATCTGAATTCGGCCGCTTACCGAGCTGTTGTATGCGGACTGAGGATAGGTGGCGCTCACTCCAGTCATGCTCATGTCGAGATTCTCCTTTCTGCTGGGCCGTTGGCCCCTGACTAATCCTTCCGCCCAATATGTAGCAAGGGGCATGCCAAGTGTTGGCGCCATGGTGCTTCCAGGGAGGTAAGCTATTGTCACACAAGGAGTTGTGCTTTTCAGGGGGCAGTGGAAGACCGGCGGGGGCGTGGCGCGAAGCCCTACATATTTGTAAGGGCGCCGAAAAAGGAGCGACAATAATGTACGCTCGCCGGAAAAAGCCGTGTGCAAGGAACCCGCACCCGATTGGGGACTTAGCCGGCTTGCGCGGCGCCGGCGGAGCTGGTTTGCCGTTCTTCGTAGGATGAACTCACGTATTCGTCGATGATGGCCTGAAACGCCTTGGCCAACTCATCGGGAGAGCCTGTGAGCGTCTTGTACTTCTGGCCGTCAATGTATACGGGGCACGAGGGGGCCTCGCCCGTGCCCGGAAGGCTGATGCCGATGTTGGCGGCCTTTGATTCGCCGGGACCGTTCACCACACAGCCCATCACGGCCAGCTTGAGGCTTTCCACGCCGACATAGCGCTTGCGCCACTCCGGCATGCGTTGGCGGACGTACGCCTCCACCTGTTCGGCCAATTCTTGAAACGTGGTGCTGGTGGTGCGGCCACAGCCGGGGCAGGCGGTTATGCTCGGGGTGAACGCGCGCAGGCCAAGCGCTTGAAGGAGTTCACAGGCCGCATACACTTCCTGCCGCCGGTCGCCGCCGGGTTGCGGGGTGAGGGATACGCGTATGGTGTCGCCGATTCCCTCGCTGAGAACCACGCCCATGGCGGCGGAGGACCACGCCACGCCTTTGACGCCCAATCCCGCCTCGGTGAGGCCCAAGTGAAGGGGATACCGGCTTTTGCGGGCCAATTCGCGGTACACCGCGATGAGATGGACCGGAACGGAGGTCTTACAGGACAGGATGATCTGGTCCTCGCGCAGTCCGTTTTCCAGGGCGAGTTCAGCCGATTGCAGGGCGGAGATGACCATGCATTCGTTGAGCACCTCCTCCGCGTTCTTGCCCAACCCCTCGCGTGTATTCTCTTCCATCTTCGCCGTGACGAGGTCCTGATTCAGCGAACCCCCGTTGACGCCAATGCGCACGGGCTTGGCGTTGTCCACGGCGATGCGGCATATCTCCGAGAACTGCGCGTCCCGTTTGGAGCCACGCCCCACGTTGCCGGGGTTAATGCGGTATTTAGCGAGCGCCACGGCGCAATCCGGGTACTGCCTCAGGAGCTTGTGTCCATTAAAGTGAAAATCGCCAATCACGGGAACGGTGCTGCCCGCGTCCCGCACCCGCTGCACGACTTCGGGCACGGCGGCGGCGGCCTCGGCCGTGTTGACCGTGATGCGCACCAGTTCCGAACCGGCCTCGGCCAGCTCCACGATCTGGCGGGCTGTCGGCTCCGGGGCGGCCGTGTCCGTATTGGTCATCGACTGCACCACCACAGGCGCGCCACCGCCCACCTGGACGCCGCCCACAACCACGGCATGCGTGTCGCACCGTTGCGCCAAGACCATGTTATGAAGTACCTCCGGATAGCGTTTGCAAGTGAAATGCCGGGGGAAAAGGGGAATGCACAGTGGGTAACACGGCGCGATTATACGGTATTTCCGGGGATATACGCCAATCGGGCGCTCTTCTCAGCCCAAGCGTTGACGCTTGCACTCCA
>SKRY01000066.1 GCA_007118235.1 Candidatus Hydrogenedentota bacterium
GCGGCTTGTTTGAAGTCGCCGCCGAGGGTGAATTCCCAGTATAGCGGCCGGTCCTCCAGCTCGGGTTGCGGCTGGGACAATAAGCTGGGCACGACGCTGACGCCATCAATGTCTTCCGGCGGCGAGACGCGCGCTAGTTCGGCGAATGTCGGCAGCACATCGGCGTAATACCAGATGTCGTGACTGACGGCATCCTCCTCGATGACGCCGGGCCACCGGACCACCATGACCGTCCGGAGGCCGCCGTCGTACATGGAGCGTTTCATGCCGCGTAACGGGCCGGAACTGTCGAATACGCCCTCGTACCGGTTCTGGGCGCCGTTGTCCGAGCAGAAGAAGACGATGGTGTCCTCATCGATACCCAACTCCTTGAGCAGATCAAGCATGCGGCCCACATCGCGATCAGCCCGGGTAAGCATGGAGGCGTACACCTTTTCTTCATCGCTCCAATCCGTGTCCTCGGTGTAGGGCTCAAGTTCCGGGATTTGCCACCGGTCATGCGGGATGGTGTACGGCACGTAAAGGAAGAAGGGATCCTGCCCGGGGCCGTGGCGTTCGATGAAGTCGAGGGCGAAGTCCGTGAACAGGTCATGGACATATACCTCTTCGGTGGCGAAATCCTCCCGCGTGCCCGTGTTGCCTTCGAGATGCAGCTTCTCCTGGTTCTCCCAGATGTGTTCAGGGTAATAGGAATGAGCGCGCCGCTGATTGAGCAGGCCAAGCCATTCGTCGAAGCCTTGCTTGTTCGGCACGCCGGGGGTGTCCGGTTCGCCCAAACCCCATTTGCCCGTGATGCCCGTTACGTAGCCCGCTTCTTTGAGCACGTCCGCCACGGTCACGTCGTTCTCCCGCAGGGGCACGCGTAATCCCCCACCGCCGCCGGTGCACTCGACCGCGCCATGGCCTTCCACGTTGCTGGCGTTGCCCCGCACGGTGGTGTGACCGGTATGCAGACCCGTCATTAGAACGCTGCGGCACGGGGCGCACACCGTGTGTCCGGCGTAGCAGTCCGTGTAGCGAATTCCCTCGCGCGCCATTTCGTCCACGCGGGGCATCTGGATATGCTCCTGCCCATAGACGCCGAGATCCCCGTAGCCCATGTCATCGACCATGATGAAGATGATGTTCGGCCGCTTGCCTTCCACGGCCCCGGCCGGGCCCATTCCCACAAACGGCAACGCCGCCATGCCCGCGCTTACCGTCTTCAAGAAATCTCTTCTGTCCCAGTACTTTTTCATCGCGACACCTCTCCTTTTCGATTCTCCTTCGTTCGGCCTTCCGCAAATTTCCCCGTACCGCTAAACTCGGAGCTACAACAGGCGGGCGCAAGCGCCACGCTCACCAATGTTGTCTAACCCATTGCACGCCTTGATGATTTGTATCGGGACGAAGGCGGCCAATATACTCGTTGGCGCCGCGATTCGGCGCGTTGGGATCCGTGCTGGCGTTTTCGTTCAACCGCTCTTCGATGGCTTCGGCTTTGGCGCCCAGGTTGCCGAACGCATTCAGCGCTTCAAACGTGACGTAGACACCGTGTACGTCCGGCTGGGCAAGCTCGACCAATGCATCGAGCCCGTTGCCACGTTCGTTCTCGCCACCGTATCGCACCAGCGTCTCGGCGGCCACGACACGAACGCTCGGACTCTCGTCGTCGATCGCCTGGCGCACTTCGGACGCCGCAGTCTCGAAGGCCTCGGCCCCGCGTATCAGAACGCCCATCGCCGCCCAGTAACGGATGCCGGCATCCTCATCGTCCATCGCGTTAACCAACGCCGGGACGTCGTCGAGCGAATAGCCGGCGGCCGTCTCGGCCATCTCAAACAGGCGCTCCAAGGGATACTGCTCTGAATCCCGAACCATCTCATAGATGCTCCGGCCTTCGGCAGCCTCAGTCCACGGAGCAGTGGTTCCCTTGGCGCGATGATGCATCTCCGCCTCGGGCAGGAATTGGGCATCGTGAATGGCGAACATGTGGCCGCGATGGGCCTGGCGGAGACGTTGAAGCACGTCTTGGTGTTCGTCTGAGTCGACGAGATTCTCGATCTCGTGCGGGTCTTGGTCTAGGTCGTACAGTTCTTCGGGCGGTTTGGGTTCCCAAACCCGCCGTTGGACCTCATCCAATTCGCCAGCCTCGTGGAGCGTGCGCCATGCCCGGGCCGATTCGAACAGGTACTTGTAGCTGCTGAAGTGACCGTGTTTGAGGTGGGGCGTGTAATTGCGGATGTAGATGTAGCGCCCGTCACGCACCGAACGCACCATGTCTTGGCGTTCGTCCATGCGGCCGCGAAACCCGAAGAGATACTCGCGCGGCTCCGACTCGTGGGGCCCCATGAAAGGGCGTCCATGCATCCACTCCGGCGGCTCGACGCCCGCCAGGCTCAGCGCGGTGGGCCCCATGTCCACGAAACCCACCAGACGCTCGGTGGCCCCGCCGGGCTCGTAGTCCGCCGGGGCGAGATGGCGGTATTTCTCCGGCACGTAGACCAGAAACGGCACGTGGAGGCCGGAATTGTAGGCGAGCTGCTTGTGTCGGGGCATCCCTCCGCCGTGATCGCTGTAGAAAAAGATGATGGTGTTCTCCAGCAGCCCGTTCTCCCGGACCTCGTCCATCATCTCCCCGAACCATTCATCCATGATCGTGATCGAATGGTAGTACTGCGCCCAATCCCGGCGGAACTCCTCCGTGTCGGGGTGATACGGCGGCAAGGGGGCCTCGTCCGGGTCGTGGTGCGGCAGTTCGGTCCGGTTGCGGAGTCGGCTGCCGTGGCTGTCGGTGTTGTTGAACACGGCGAAGAAAGGCTGGCCTTCCTCGCGATCGGCATAATGCGCTTGGTTCGACGACTCGTCCCACACCCCGTTGGGTTTAAGGACGTTGTAGTCTTCCTTGACGTTGTTGGTGCAGTAATACCCCGCTTCCCGCAAAAACTCGGGGAACAACCGCATGAAGTCCGGCATGCCCACCGTGCTGCGGTGGTTGTGCGCGCCTAGGGCGGCCGGGTACATCCCCGTGATGAGGGTCGTGCGGGCGGGCGAACACACTGGCGCGTTCGACCAGCACACGTCGTAGCGCAGCGCAGTCTCGGCGAAGGCGTCGATGTTGGGCGTGTGCGCGTACGCATCCCCGTAACA
>SKRY01000063.1 GCA_007118235.1 Candidatus Hydrogenedentota bacterium
ACCATCCGGAAGGCCAAGATCATCACGTCGGTGGGATACTGTTGGCGGTACTTCGAGACGGTGGAGCACGCCCGCAAGCTGATCAAGAGCAGGGCGGTCTGTCTGGTCCGGGGATACTGGGATGGTCCGATGCCCGATGTCTGGTGGTGGCGCCGGCAGGACAAGAGCGGCGGGCAGCTTCTGGAGCAGAGCACGCACATCGTGGATCTCATGCGCCATCTCTGCGGCGAAGTGGCCGAGGTGCACGCCATTGGCTCCACGGGTTGCATGTCGCAGGTCCCGGATTTCGACATTCACGACAGCAGCGTGGCCACCCTGCAACTGAAGAACGGGGCCGCTGGCGTGGTCACCTCGGTCTGTGTGGCGAATGGCGCCGGGGTGAAGGCGGGGGTGGAGGTCGTGACGCCCGAGGCGGTGTTCACGCTGGAGCATGGCACGCTCACCGTGCGGGAGGACGGCAAGACCACCGAATACGCACCCCGCGCCAATATCTACGCGGAACAGACGGACGCGTTCATCGAATCGATCAAGACCGGGCGCAAGAAGGGAATCCGATCCACTTACGCCGACGCGCTCAAGACGTTTCTTGTGACCTGCGCCGCCAACGAATCCATGGCGTCGGGCTTGCCCGTGAAACCGTAGGGTAGAGTCCGGGCCGGCTGATTCACTTGGCCCGGGTATGAGACGCTGGCGCCACGTCCCCCGTTGCGCCACTCCGATTCGGCGAAGCCCTTCCCCCAGTTCGTCAGAACCCCCACCGACGGCCTCTCACACCACGTAGATGTAGCGGCGGCAATTCGAGCAGGTGTGGATATGGTCGGAATCCTGCCGGATTTGCTGCACGAATTTCGAAGGAAGCCGCATGAAACACCCCTGGCATGTATCTCCTTCCACGGGAACAAGCGCGGGGGCTTGCGCCTTCATTAGCTTATCGTAATGGGCAAGGAGGCGGGGCTGCACCATTGACCGGATGCTTTCCATCCGCTTGCGAATCTGCGCCTTGCCGGTCTTTGCGTTGTCCAACATCTCTTGGCAGAGTTGGAGCCGGGCCAGCAAGATGAGGTCGGCGTGCGCATCGGGCGTTTCTTCGATGCCCGGTTCGGCCGGGATACTCTCATCCCCGGGTTCGCCCTCGACCTGCGAGAAGGCGGTGGAAATGCGTTCCAGAATAGAAAACATGCTCTCGGCGTCCTCGGCCTGGAGCATGTTGTTGAGGTGATTCTGGTTGCTTAAGAGCTTGGCGACGGTGGCGATGAAATTGAGATAGGCCGTCTGCTCGGATGGTGGATAACAGATAAGAAAGATGAGATGGACGGGCGTACGGTCCACGGCCATGAAATCCAGTCCATGGGGGATGCGGCCCACCGCGCACGCCATCTGCTTCATCCCCGGCACCCGCGCGTGCGGCACCGCGATCCCTCGGCCGATGCCCGTGCTCTCCGTGCTTTCCCGCGCCATGATCTGGTCCATGGCGGGCCCCATGCTGTCATGCATCTTTTTCTTTTCGAATAGGGCGTGTGTAAGCTCCTTTAGTGCATCCGCCTTATTCTTTGCGTTCATTTCGGGCAAGATGCACGCGGTGCTAATGTATTTTGTCAGAATCATATAGACAACCTTTCCATGAATAACGGCCCTGGTTATGACGTTGTGCGCAGAGTGTTAACCTCCCGGCGGAGCATACCCTCTCCCGGAACGCGTAGTGTAACATATTGGGGTTGACATCACGCAATTGGGCTGTTCCGCCCCAAGCACTGGCCATTATCGCTAAGCCGGCCGCCCGGAATAAGCCGTTCGAGAACAGGCGCGAAAAGGCGGATTTAAGCACATCAGCCCAAGACGATTTCGGCTTGGGCTGATGTGTCTGCTTATGTTTGAGGCCTCCGCAATCCCAGGGCGTCCCTAATCGCCGGGGAGGATCGTTACCTCATCAAGTTCCAACGCATGGCCCTCTTCAACGCGGTCCGTATTTTCCGCCCAGAAGCGGAGCCCCTCCAGCACGTCCACATCGGGATACGTCTCGCGGATGAGCCGGGCGTCGAGTTCGAGTACATGCCATTCGCCATCGTCGTGGAGCCGGGGCAGATCGGGATTATCCTCCGCGCGGGCCGTGGCCGGGCTTGCCGCGAGCCACACTTCCCGCCCTCCCGTTTCCGGCGTCGGGAAGCCGCGGATATATACTCCCACCGGCGTGCCTGGCTCAAGACGGTAGCGGACGTGTATGTGGGGATACGCGTCGATGTCCCACTGCTGGGGATGAACCCACGCGGGCAAGCGGCCGCCATCTTCCGGCGCATACGCGCGAAGCCAACCGGACCCCGCGGGCTTGCCGTCTTCTGGCGCAATCACGCGATTATCCCCGCGGGGATGGCTCCAGGGCGGCGGCGCATCCTCGCCTTCTTCCATCACCAACACGCGTTCCCAAGCGGCGGGCATGGGGCGGTAGCTTTGCCAACGCCACCACCATTCGTCGTCGTCCACGCAAAACGTGCTGTGCAACAGGGGCGCCCCGGGATCCGGCGGCTCCTCCACCACCACATACCCCACGCCCCGATGAATGCGGCCGTCCGCGTCCGTCACGCGAACACGAATCGGGTAGTCATAGGCGGCGGTGTATTCATGCGTGAAGCGTGTCTCATCCTCCACCAGGGTCCCGTCGCCCAGCCGCCATTGAATGGAGTCCACCTCCGGGATTCCGTGCAGCACCGCCTCCATGGTAATCGGCTCCCCAGGCCGGACTTGGAAAGGAGTTGCGCGAACCTCGACGGAGGGCCGTCCGTCCGCGCCGTGTTCATGGACTCCGATATCTGGATTGGCGCCACTCCAGGGCAAGCTCACGGGATGGCCATCGGCCCAGGTAACCTCCCGGTCAAGGATGAGCACGCCCTGATCCGCGTCCACCCCGGTGACGCGCGCGAGTTGGCCGGTTGTCCCCACGGCGATGAGGTCGCCTTCTTCGCCGGGGATGCCGTAGCCGTCATGGAAGGCGCGGGGATCCGTTACGGGGAGGACGTTCTCCCGCTCTCCATCGCCTTCCGCATGGGCGAGCGGCGCGCCGGCATCGCGGAGCGGACTGTCTTCGCTTAGGCCGTGCTGGTAGTGTTCCGCATCGACAAAGCCGGGCCGGGCGTC
>SKRY01000296.1 GCA_007118235.1 Candidatus Hydrogenedentota bacterium
CGTTGCGCTTCCCGATTGTCCGCGTTGAGGCCACGCTGGAGGCGGCATCCGATCCCAATCGCTACGAGGCCTTCACCTGCCTCGAACCCGGCGGCCGGATGAACGGCGCCGAATCGCCCGTGATGAGAGATGACGCTGGCGATCTCGTCTGGGCATGGCGCGAGGACACGGATCCCGTGGGGCAGAACGAGGAACAGACGCTCTTGGAGGCGGGGCTTATCGGCGAAGACGAAACCCGTTTTCAGGTTCGGGACGCGGAGTCCGGCGATTTAGTGACCATCCACCGGAGTTCCGTGCAGTTCAACGAGTACCTTGACCGATGGGTGTTGATCGGCACGGAGGAATACGGAGATTCCTCGTTTCTGGGCGAAGTGTGGTATGCGGAATCCCCCGCTCCCACCGGGCCGTGGGATCAGGCTACGCGCATCGTCACCCACGACGACTACTCCTTCTACAACCCTGTTCAACACCCCTACTTCGCGCAAGGCGGGGGGCGCTACATCTACTTCGAAGGCACCTACACCAAGCAATTCACCGGCCGCGACACCCCCACCCCACGCTACGACTACAACCAAATCATGTACCGCCTCGACCTGGCCGATGAGCGTTTGCGCTAAACCAGCGGAGCGCCCGTGGGACCTACCCAGCGGTTGGCGCCACAAGAGCCCGTCTGGTTATAATCCCCGCAGGCAGTACGGGCGTGTATCCGACCCGTGGCAAACAAGCGGGGGAACCCAATGACCAACACCAACATTGATTCACACTTCGATAAAGCCGTGGAACAACTGCCCTCTCTGCCAACAGAGTTGAGACAGTTCCTTGCCGTAAATTAGTGTAGAGGGCGAGGAGCGAAGGACCATGAGTTTCTTCGGGACAACTGGGAGCACACCGAACTCGCCAAGGAATGGGTGTTGTACCAAGAAGACGGCGATCCGGAAGCGGGCTACGAATACCCCACGGGGATTGGCCGCATCGACTTGCTGGCGAAACACCGCAACGAGCCCCGTTGGCTGGTCGTCGAACTCAAGCGCAATCAATCCAGCGACAAGACCGTGGGGCAAGTTCTGCGCTACATGGGATGGGTGAAAAAGCACTTAGCCGCCGATGAAGAAACGGTCGAGGGCCTTGTCATTTCGCACAGTGGAGACGAACAACTCGATTACGCCCTTGCCCCCGTCCCCGCCGTCAAGGCCAAGCGCTACCGCGTGCAATTCTACTTGGAATAGGCCGCCCGGAAGGAGGGTGGCGCCGCGGTATCGTCAATCCCTCAACGGCGATTTGGATTTCGCGCGGGCCGTTGAATATGCCGCTAGTTCGTTGTATAATCTTGCAGGTCCTAAGTGCACAAACTGCGGGAGGGAAGGGATATGAATGCGCTGGCCATCCAGAATTGGCTCGGGGGAGCGGGGCTGTTGATGGGAATCACGATCGGCGTGGCTGCTGGCGTGAGCCTTTTTACCTTCCATTACGCCAAGGGGACCTCCTACCTTGGCGACGACCCCGCCACGTGCGCCAATTGCCACATCATGGAGGACCACTACGACGCGTGGCTGAAGTCGAGCCACCGCCACGTGGCAAGCTGTAACGACTGCCATTCCCCCGATGGCTTTTTCTCCAAGAATTTCGTCAAGGCGGTGAACGGATGGAACCACTCCGTGGCGTTCACCACGGGCGATTTCCATGAACCGATTCAGATCAAGGCGTGGAACCGGGCTATTACGGAAGAAACCTGCCGGTCGTGTCATGCGGATATTGTGCACGCCATAGATATACCCCGTCCGGGCGAGGAGCCGATGTCGTGCATCCGGTGTCACGATTCGGTCGGACATATGCGATAGGTCTGGAAAAGGTGAGGCATTAACACAAGGGGAGTGAGAGAGTCATGAGCGAGCATGGGAATCAGCAGGCTCCGGCGCGGCGCTTTTGGGCGACCGCCATCGTATCGGCCGCCATTGCCGTGGTGGTGACCATCGCGGTCACTGCCTTGTTGATCAACATCTTCGAACGGCAACGGGAAGCAGAACAACCCTTCTTCCGCGTCGTGGAAATCGACGAGGACACGGTGGATCCCGCCATCTGGGGACAGAACTGGCCTCATCAATACGACAGTTACAAACGCACGGTGGACATGGAACGCACGCGGTATGGTGGCAGCGAGGCCATGCCGCGCACCCCGGACGACGCGGATCCCCGCACGGTGGTCGCTCAATCCCGGCTTGAGGAGGATCCCCGGCTAGTGACGCTGTACGCAGGCTATCCCTTTGCCGTCGACTTCCGCGAGGCGCGCGGTCATGCGTATATGCTGGAAGACCAGACCCACACGCAACGCCAAGCGGTTGCGCCGCAACAAGGCAACTGCCTCCATTGCCATTCCTCCGTGTACACGGCGTACAGGGAGTTGGGCGATGGCGATATTCACCGGGGCTTCGACCTTCTCAATCCGATGCCCTACGAAGAGGCCCGCCAATACGTGGACCATCCCATAACCTGCATCGACTGCCATGATCCCGACACCATGGCCCTGCGCATCACGCGGCCGGCGTTTATGCAAGGCATCGCGGACTACAAGGCGTCCCAGGGGATCGAGGACTACGATGTCAACCGCGACGCTTCTCGCCAAGAGATGCGCTCCTTCATCTGCGCGCAATGCCACGTGACCTATCACTTCGACGCCGAGACACGGGCGCTGACCTTCCCTTGGGAGAACGGCATCCGGGCCGACGAGATCCTGGCCTATTACGAGGTAATCGAGTTCACGGACTGGACGCACGAGCATACCGGCACGGACATGCTGAAGACCCAGCATCCCGAGTTCGAGATGTGGAACCAAGGCATCCACTCCCGGGCGGGCGTGTCCTGCGTGGACTGCCACATGCCCTACGAGCGCGTGGGCGCGATGAAGGTGACCAACCACCACGTGCGCAGTCCGCTGCTCCATATCTCCAGCTCCTGTCAAACCTGCCATAGCGTGCCTGAGGAGGAATTGCTGGCGCGGGCGCACAACATCCAGGATCGCCATTTCGAGTTGCGTAATCTCGCCATGGACGCCGTGGTGGATCTCATCCAAGAGATCACCGTCTTCAAGGAAGAAGGCGCGAGCGACGCGGAGTTGGAACAGGC
>SKRY01000071.1 GCA_007118235.1 Candidatus Hydrogenedentota bacterium
CTGGGCCAGCCCGTGGCCATCGCCCGCACGCGCCACAACACGTATCACGTGCACGACGGGCTGTCGAACCGCATCCTAAACCGCCGCTGGACGGATTACCAGATTGTGCTCGGCGAAATCATGCGCGCCCGGCTCGCCGCGCAAAAGGCGTTTGTTCCCGCCCACATGGGCGTGGTGCGCAACGGGGTGGATGCCGAGCTTTTCCAGCCCGATCCCGAAGCCCGTCAATCCGCCCGCGCCGAATTCGGCTACGAAGACCACCATGTGGTCGTGGGCATCGCGGCGCGGCTGGTGAAGGCCAAGGGCCATGAGTTCCTCATCCGCGCGCTAGGCCAACTGCGGGACGGCGTCCCTCAGCTCCGCCTGTTGGCGTTGGGTGAAGGCGGTTTGCGCGAAGACCTCGAACGGCTGGCCGGGGAATGCGGCGTGGCGGATCGCGTCTTGTTCACGGGCTTTCGCGATGACATGCCCCGCTGCATCCAGGCCATGGACATCGCCACCCTGCCGAGCATCGAGTGCGACCTTTCCTCCTTCGTGGTCAAGGAGAAGATGGCCGCCGGAAAACCCTTGGTGGTGTCCGATCACGGCGGGCTTCCCGAAGACGTGGACCATGGCGTCGAGGGCTTTGTCGTGTCGGCGGGAACCGTCGAGCCGCTGGCGGAAGCGTTGCGGACCTTGGCGGAGGGCCCCGCCAAGCGCGAGGCCATGGGACAGGCCGGACGGGAGCGCGCCCTGCAACGGTATACGATGGAGCGGTATGTGCGCGAGACTATTGAAGCGTACCGCGAGGCGATGAGGATTCGCCAGCAAGGGCGCGAATCGCACCGTCCCGCCAAGGAGACAGCATCATGACTCGTATTCTCTTAGCGGCGGCGTTTGTATTGCTGATCGGCGCGGCCCAATCCGAAACCATCACCGTATCGGACGAGGCCGCGTTGGCCGAGGCCATCACCACGGCCGAACCGGGCGACCGCATCCTAATCGCGCCGGGCGAATACGGCGGCGGGATGCATTTCCGGGATATCACGGGGGAACCGGAACATCCCATCGTCATCGCGGGCGCCGACCCCGATGATCCCCCCGTGTTCGTGGGCGGCGGCAACGGCATGCAGTTCTCGAACATCGCCCACGTTACGTTGCAGGATATCCATTTCACCGGCGCCAGCGGCAACGGGCTCAACATCGACGACGGGGGAACGTTCGACACGCCTTCGCATCACGTGACCTTGCGCCGCCTCACCATTCGCGACGTGGGACCGGAAGGCAACCGCGACGGCATCAAGCTTTCCGGCGTGCAAGACTTCCGGGTGGAGGATTGCGTGATTGAATACTGGGGCAGTGCCGGACAAGGCGTGGACATGGTGGGCTGTCACGACGGGATGATAACGGGCTGCGAGATTCGTCACGATCCCGCCGCGCAAACGGCGGGCATCCAGGCCAAGGGCGGGTGCCGCGACATCGTCATCCGCGATAATTACATCGAAGGCTCGGCCCGCGGCGTGAACATCGGCGGCAGCACCGGCCTTCAATTCTTCCGGCCCGAACCGCGGGGATACGAGGCGAAAGCGATCACCGTCGAAGGCAACGTGTTCAGCCGCAACCAGGCCCCGGTGGCCTATGTGGGCGTGGACGGGGCCATCGTGCGGCACAACACCATCCATCATCCCGGACGCTGGGCCTTGCGCATCCTTCAGGAGACCACGGAGGACGGGTTTGTTCCTTCCCGAAACGGCGAATTCACGGACAACATCATCGTGTTTCACTCCGAGGACTGGGCCAGCGGCGGCGTGAATATCGGTCCGCACACCGCGCCGGAGACCTTCACCTTCGCGCGCAACGCGTGGTACTGCATGGACAACCCCGAAGCCAGCGCGCCCAGCCTCCCCACAGCCGAGACAGACGCCGTCATCGGCGAGGATCCCCTGTTGACGGACCCCGCCAACGGCGATTTCTCCCTCCAGCCGGAGAGCCCCGCCCAAGGCAAAGGCCACACGGCGTTCGAGGACTGAGGGCGCGCGGGTGAAACGCCTCACGCCACGCCGCAACGGCGCAACGGTTGCTTTCCGGGCGGCTATATACTTGCCGGCAAGATGCCGGCGGTACGAATTATTCCCCCTTTGTTGGCTCCATTCGCGGTGTCCCTGTCGCTGAAGTTCTCGCTTCCCTTTGCGGCAGACGCCGTACGCCTATTTGTAGGGTTTGTTCGCGTATATTCGCGTTCATTCGCGGTTTCCATTATCGCCCTTGGACCATGTTGTTCACGCTCCAGCGATCGGCGGTCTTTCGCCGGTTTACGACGCCAAGGTGTGCGCCAAGTCTTTCATGGATTCATGGAACTTCATCTTCTGTTCCCACGCCGTCGAGATGGGCCGGAGCAACACTTCCTTGCCTTCCCACCCAACCATTTTGTCCGCCTCCCCTTCGAGCAGCGCGTCAACCGCGGCGTTGCCCAAGCGGCTCGCGAGGATACGGTCAGAGGCGGTGGGGACGCCTCCCCGTTGCAAGTGGCCGATGACGACGACGCGGGAGTCCGTGAACTCGCTGCGTTCGGAGACGGCGCGCGCGGCCTCCATGGCCGTTGCGGCGCCCTCGGCGACGATCACGATGGCCGAGCGTTTCCCCAGCTCGGCGCCCTTCCGAAGGGAGGCGACAAGGGCCTCGTAGTCCGGGGGATATTCCGGCACCAGCACGGCTTCGGCGCCGCCCGCGACGCCGCACATCATAGCGAGATATCCGCTGTGGCGGCCCATCACTTCGACAAAGAAGAGGCGTTCGTGAGAGTCCGCGGTGTCCCGTATCTTGTCGATGGCGTCGAGCGCCGTGTTCAGGGCGGTGTCGTAGCCGATGGTGTAATCCGTTCCGCCGATGTCGTTGTCGATGGTGCCGGGGACGCCAATACAGGGGACGCCGTACTCGGTGTAGAGGTCGTGCGCGCCCCGGTACGAGCCGTCGCCACCGATCACGGCCAATCCTTCGATGCCGTGATGCGCCAAGGTTTGCGCGGCCTCGCGCCGGCCTTCGGCTTCGAGAAAGGCTTTACACCGCGCGGTGCGAAGTATGGTGCCGCCTTTGTTGATGATGCCGCTCACGTCCCGCGGTCCCATCTCCGCCACACGGC
>SKRY01000391.1 GCA_007118235.1 Candidatus Hydrogenedentota bacterium
AAGTATGGACCGGATGGTGTGGCTCATGCGCGCGTCCAGTTTGCCGAGGGCGCCACGGTGGTGGGGCGGGTTCTGGGGCTCGGCTATGGCGAAGAAGATGAGGCGTCCCCGCGCCACGGCGTCGTAGTGGGAGGCGTTGGCCAGGGCGCCACCATCGATGAATTCGGAAGGTTCCGGGTCGAGAAACTCCCGCCCGGGAGAACCCGCCTGAGGTTACTCGGAGACGGGCTACCCGCCACAACCCGCTATGTGGATTTGGAGCCCGGCGAAACCGCGGAACTTGTATTCGATTTTCGCAAAGAGGCCTTGGCCACGGTGAAAGGCGTCATCAGGCGCCAAGGGAAGCCTTTCGAAGATGGAACGGTCGTATTGAGAACCGGCGCCCAGTTTGATAGCGAGACGTACTCACTGTGTCACGGCGATCCGTCGGAGGACCGAGCCCTTCCACCCGGCCACTTCGAGTTCGAGCGCGTTCCGCCCGGGATGGTCCGATTGGGCGTGGGGACATCCTCGGGGCTGGAACAACTGCGGGGTGAGCTGCCGCCCTTTACGGTCGGACCCGGCGAAACCCGGGAGATCACATGGGATCTCGATGCGTTCGCGGAGGATACACGCGTACGCCTTGCGATAACGGGCGGCCAACGGCGTCTTATGTATGGTCTAAGCGACCTCACGCAGTGGATCATCGTCTTTGAGGGCTCGGGACCGGCCCCGCCACCGGACGAAGCCGCGGCCGAGGCTATACTCACCGGGGATGCATTGCTCCTTACACATGGCCGCGTCTTCCGTCTCCACCCCGGAGACTACACAGTCTGGATCGCCCTCAGCGACGAACCCGGCCACTCAGCGGCGGAGACCCTTGCGGAGGGCGAACTCGTGACCAAGCAGTTCACCGTCCCCGATGACGAGGATGAACTGGAGCTGGAGATCGACGTGAGCGACGCCGTCTCCCTGCTGCGGTAAACGCCCATCGGTTTCAGTAACGCCGGGACGCCGCATGGCGCGAGTACAGCGGCGTCCCGGCGGTTCGTTCGTGTTGCTTCTTACATATCGGCAAGCCCAGACACGGTCTTCTGCCGGTCGTGTTCCACGGTGAAGGTGTATTCCACGGTGAAGGCGCCCTCCTCCATCGAGCGGGCGGGCACGGTCACGTCCCAGCGCAGGAGGCCTTTCTCCCGCTCTTCTTGGTAGTCCTCGGCCTCGCTCAGGTCGTGGCTCGTATTCGTCAGTTCGACGCGAATCCCGTCGTTGTCGGTATGGGGCAGCCGGTCGAGCAGGCGCACTTCGCCGTCCTCCTCGCTGAAGTTCTCCAGCGTCAGGCGGTACGTGAATTCCGCCACGCGGTTGCCGCCTTGGATGCGGTCGTCCTTGTTGACCAGCTCGCGCGCGGCGCGGAAGGCGGAATCGATGCCCAGGCCCGCCGTCAGGCTTTGCCCGCGCGTCACGGTCTCCATCTGGTCGTGGCCAACGAATTCGCCCTCGCGGTACGCCGCGATGGGCCCGGCCAGCAGCACCCGGCCGGCGTCGTTCCGCACGCGCGCCTCTTCATACACGTGGTGCGTCAGCACGGGCATCGCCAGCCGGTAGAACGCGCCCTCCATCGGCATGGCCGCGATCTGCACGAAATGCCGTTCGTCGCGGCTGGGCAGGCTGGTCCGGCCGGGCAAATCGTACGTGACGGTCAGCTCTTGCTCGGGCCGGCTTGGGCGGCGGCCCGCCTCGTCCTCGGGACCGCCGAACAGGTCGAGTATTTGCAGGTTGCCGGCGATGGTGTTGAGCATGGCGTCGAATTCCCGCGCCGACCGCCCGATGGCCGCCGCGTCATCACCGGGCCGCGCCACGCCGCGCATCCTCATGCCGCCCATTGCGCCGCCAAGCATAATGTCGTCTCCCACCCATTCCTCTTCAGCCCGCTCAACAGCCGGCGGGGGCGGAGCGGCCGGACGCGCGGGTTCGGCCACGGGGGCCTGTTGCGCCCGCAGCCGGTCCATGTCCGCGCGCTCGTCCAGCAGCCGTTTCATCAGCGCGCCGTCGTCCTCGAACCGGCCCAGCGCCTCATGGCCGTCCCGCATGGTGATCTCCAACGGCTCCAGCACGGGCGCGCGCGCCACAAGCGACGGGCTCGCGGTGGACAACGTCATCGCCACGCCGTCCCAGTCTTCTCCGCTCATCTGCTTGACGGAGGCGTGGTACTCCACCATCACCTCTTCCCGCTCGGTGTCCGCCCGCAGGGTGTAGGACGGCGCCCACTCCGCGTCCTTCACGAGGTAGCGCAGCCACACCTCGCCTCCTTCCGGGCCAACCACGTTCACGAACATCACGGCTTCCCGCACGGTACGCTCGGAGCGCCCCGTAATCAGCGCCCGTTCCCGCTCCAATTGCCGCATTTCTTCCTGCAGTTCCTTCATTTCCTGCGCCAAATCCAGGTCGGTTTCGGCGACCTGTTCGCGCTGCTCGAATAGAAATTGGCTGAGCTGCGTAAGGGTCGTCGTGTTCAGCACGCCTTGCGTCAGTTCCACGCTGGCCGTGGGCGCCACAAAGGCCTCCAGCTTGTCCAGGTAAGCCTTTTGCTCTCGCGCCAGCTCCTGGCGCCGCTGAACGCGCTCCAGCTCCACGCGCACGGCCTCCATGCGCTCTTCCAGCTCGCGGACCTCCTCCCGCACATCCGTCCGCACGGGCCGCGTGCGATAGCGCACGGAGCGCACCTCCACGCCTTCATCGCCCTCGGCGTACAGGCTGCCCGCTTCCAGCCGCGCGGGCAGGTTGCTCACCACGACTTCGCGCTCTCCCGCCGGGCCATCAATGGCCACGGTCCGAGTCACCAGGGCCTCTCCTCGGTAGACGGTGACGGCGCTGATTTCGCCGGTGAGGCTCTCCCCCACGCCCTCCTCCTCCACTTGGCCATATGCAAGGCCCAAGGACCACAGGGTGGCCACCATTGCCGCACAAATCCACTTATGCATTGCTCGGTTCTCCTTTTGGTTGGGTTCACGGGCGCACAACCCGTCGTCTCTACCTTAGACCCCCAAACGTTGGAAAAGGTTCACCCTCCCAAATCGCCAGGTTCAGACGCTGTCCGGGGAGCGACATCCCCCTTAATCC
>SKRY01000380.1 GCA_007118235.1 Candidatus Hydrogenedentota bacterium
CCTCGCGGGCGAGGGCAGCCAAGATCGCCGCTTGATAGCCGGAGCCGGTTCCCACTTCGAGGACGCGGTGATGCGGCTCGACGGCGAGCAACTCAGTCATGAGCGCCACCATGTAGGGTTGTGAGATGGTTTGCCCCGCGCCGATGTCGAGCGGGCGGTCGTCGTAGGCCTGGTTCGCGAGGTCCGGCGGGACAAACAGATGGCGGGGGACCTCTTCCATGACGCGCAACACGTCCGGGTCATGGATTCCCCGCGCGCGGAGTTGGGACTCGACCATCTTGCGCCGGGCCTCGGTGTAATCGGTTTTGTTCATGCAGTAATCCATGGCGCCGCAGTGGCGCGGGCCGAAATTAGGGGTAATTCGTAATCCCAAATGGATTTGGGCCATACCATAAAGACTTGGTCCGAAGGGATCGAATAAGACAGGAAAAACACGCCCCTCTCCACCAGCCTTGAAAGGGCGTTACAGGATCCTTACGCGGCTTCCGCCAACAGGCCCACGAGGGCGGTGCGCACGAGCCACAACAAGAGCAAGGCCACGAGCGGCGTGATGTCCACAGGCCCCAAGGGCGGCAGTATGCTGCGCAAACGGTCCAGCAGGGGATCGGTGACGGCCGGAATCCAGCGCAGCCACCGGTGGTTGTGGATATCCATCTGGATCAAGGGGGCCACCCACCGGAACAGCACCAGCAGCATGTACAGTGTTAGACCGGCCTGTGTCGCGCGGATTACGAATTCCATGAGAAAGGGAACACTCGCAGTTGGGTATACCGGGGTCCGGATGATGTCAACTCACTCGCGTATAATGACACACGGCCCACCTCGAATTCACCCCCGTGAAAATCCTGCTCGTCTATCAGGGGCGCCGTGAGTTTGCCCGCGGTCTTGGGGTCACGGACGCGGCCGAGCGTGACATGCGGCTTGAACGGCTTCTTCTCCGCCTTGAGCCCCATGGAGCGCGCGGCTGTTTCGGCGGCCTGCTGGCATGCGGCGAGCGGCCCCTCCAAGGGGGACAGGCCCGCCCATATCACGCGTGGCTCGCGCACATTGGGAAAGGCCCCGATGTGCGACAGCGTGAGCGGGAAGGGTTCTTGCCGCTCATACACAAGCGTCAGGTCGTCCCCCAAGCGCTCCAGATCGTCCGGCGCGGCCTCGCCAAGGAATCGCAGCGTCAGATGCATGCGGTCCGGGGTAACCCACGACACCCGGGCCCCCGCCCGTTTCAACCGGTTCGCAACGGCGAACAAAGCCTCCCGATATTCGAGCGGGAGATCGATGGCGAGAAACGCCCGGATGGGTTCCGGTTCTCCGCCGGTCATGGCGCGCTGGTGACGCGGGCCTGCAAGGCCGCCCATGCTTCGTCATCGGCGCATACCGGGGGAATGCCGATATCCGCGACGACCAACCGGCCCATGCAGTTCTGCGCGGCGGGGTTTTCAAAGCCTTTCTTCGGGAATTGAAACGTAACGGTGACGTCCGCCCGGATGGCCGCGCCCAGTATCTCGCCCGTATCGGTGTGTACGCCTGAGGGAATGTCCACCGCGAGAGTCGGGACGCCTGGCCACGCTTCGATGGCCGTGCGGCAGAGTCCGCGCACTTCGCCCTCCGTGCCGGTGCCCAGCATCGCGTCAACGGCGTGGGCGCACTCCGACAACCCAGCGACGGCTTCGGCGGCGGCCGCCTCGTCCGCCACGCAGGTCAGGGATCCGCCCAGGTTCTGATACGCCCGGCAGAAGGTGGCGGCGTCGCCCTTGAGTTCGTCCG
Source organism: Candidatus Hydrogenedentota bacterium (assembly GCA_007118235.1). GTDB lineage: Bacteria > Hydrogenedentota > Hydrogenedentia > Hydrogenedentales > SLHB01 > SKRY01. Next base: position 1,765 of record SKRY01000380.1, read on the forward strand.
GATCGCCGAGCAGGATCACGTGGGGTTGAAACCCCGCGACATGGGCCAGCCGGGCCAGCACGAACCCATCGCCCCCGTTGTTCCCTTTTCCGCACACGATGCCAATAGGACTCCCTTCAATCTCTTCAAAAAGCGCCATGCCAGCGTTGTTCATAAGGACGGCGCCCGGAATACCGATTCCCTCGATACAGCGACGGTCCGCTTCGCGCATTTCCGCGGCGGTTAAAGCTCGCATAAATTCCTTACCCCTTCCAGCGCATTAGCTCATGCGATTGGGTGATGTTAAAGTGGAAGCGCCTTTGGCCGTCAGACCAAAGACGCTTCCCGGGAAACATTTACCCTATTGTATCGTTTATGCGCGCCCTATGTCATATTCAAGGCGTCTTCGCAAACGCGGCCTAACGCGGACGCTTGCCCGTTACCAGCGCACCCGCACCTCGTACGTAAGCACCGTCTCGCCCCGGCTGGGGACGTCCAGGGAGAACACGGCCGTGCGCGCGTCGCGTTGTTCGTACTCGTGCGAACTGTCCAGGATCTCCCAGTCGCCCTGTATGTTCTCCACCACGTCCACGGTGACATCGGCATCCTTGTGATTGCGCAGGGTAATCTCGAAGGAAGACTCGGTCACGCGATCGCTGACGCGGGTAAAATCCGTTTGGACCCGGTCGGCCAGCACGTCGAAGGCGCTGCCGATCTTGAGCCGCACATCCTCGTCGCGCGGCGTATGGTTGATGCGGTCCTCGCCAGCGAATTGCGGCATCCCCGCGCTGTCCTCTTGATAGACCCGCATGATGCCGGCGGGCAAGGGCATGCCGAGGTTATTGCCTTCTTCGTTAGCGAACTCAATGTACACTTCCGGCCGAAGATCACGCTGCGTGCCAATTTGTTGCCGGAAGAAATGGCTTGGCGCCTGAAGTTCGTAGTGTTTGTCGCTGACGATGTTCTCCGCCTCCAGCAGCAGCACCTGCTTTTGCTGATTCTGGCGGATGGTCGTGCGCCGCGGAATGGTGTAGAGGTGGTATTCGGCAAAGGCCTCTTGTTGGGCGGGCGCGGCCGCCTCGGCCACGGCGGCGTCCATCATCATTCGCATTTCCCTGGGCTCCGGGCGGCGCTCGACCCGGTGGACATCGCCCGCGACCAGTTTCAGTTCCGCGTTCTCATAGGTGGCGCCGGACCGGTTGTCCAACGTGATCCAGCCCGTAAGATCCATGGAGCGATCGTCTTGGGCCAGGTTGATCACGTAATCCGCCTTCCAGCTAATGCCCTCGGTGAGGTAGGTCAGCTCCAACTCTTGATTTCTCAAGGCGTTATCGAGCAGCCAGACC
>SKRY01000002.1 GCA_007118235.1 Candidatus Hydrogenedentota bacterium
CGACGTGCTCGCACAGATGGGCGCACAAACCTGGTGGCACGACGACGCCATGACCTGCGCCGCCCCGCCCGACGGCCAACCGCTGCGCGGCGTCGACGTCGACCTCAACGCCATGCCCGACATGGCCCAGACCCTAGCCGTCACGGCCCTGTTCGCGGACGGCCCCACGGTCATTCGCAACGTCGGCAATCTCCGTATCAAGGAATGCGACCGGTTGACCGCCACCGCCACGGAATTGCGCAAGCTGGGCGCCGGGGTGGAGGAATTCGAGGATGGGTTGCGAATCATCCCCGGGGAATGGCGCGCCGCCGCCATCGACACCTACGACGACCATCGCATGGCCATGAGTTTCGCCATGGCCGGGCTGCGCATCCCCGGCCTCACCATCAACAACCCGGCCTGCGTCTCCAAGACTTTCCCCGATTTCTTCGAGCGCTTCGGAGAGCTTACGTAGAACTTGGGCGGGCAGCGGGTGATTACGCCGCCATCGCCTCTCCCCGATCACGTCGCGTCGTATTGGGGAATTCGCATCTGTTCGCCATCACGCAGGGCGGACTCGTTGGCGATGATACCCGGAACCGTGTACGCCAGGGCTTCGTAGACATCGATGGCCGGCCGCCGTTCGTTGACGAGGGCGTCGATGAACTCGTGGCAGAGGAAGGTGTGGGAACCCTCGTGGCCGCTGGGCTGGCGCAGGGGTTCCGGCAGCATATCGGTCTTCCACCACTGGGTCTGCTCGTATTGTTCAAGCGAAGGCGGCTCGCGGTGAAACCGGCCATCGTCCAATCGCGTTTGCTCGCCTGGATGCACCATGACGGGTCCCACGCCATGGGGATGGGGAAGGAAGAAGCTCTTCTTGGTTCCAAACCATTGCGCGCGCTCCGTTGACCGGTGGCCGCCGTACCGGTGCACTTGAGCCCGGTGGGCGTGGCCTTCGCTTGTCTTGAAGAAGGCGGTTTGGTTCCAGAAGGGATTGTCGTAGGCGTTGTCCGGATGAAACGGCGAATCCTCGTCTCCCCAGCCGATACAGGTCACCTCGGTCAAGCGCTCGCCCGTAAGGCCCACGAGGAACGCGGTATTATGAGTGGGATAGAGCATGGGGGGATAGCCGTACCGCCAGGTGGGTTCCCCATTCTCGATCCATAAACTCTCGATGCCGGCGTGGTTGTACTCGGACTCGGAGTAATAGATCTCGCCGAACCGGCCTTCCTCCCACCACTTCCGCGCGGAAATCATCCCCTGGTGGTAATAGCTCGTCTCGGCCATCATGTAGGTGAGGCCGGTTTCCTTGACCGTTTCGAGAAGCTCCTCACATTCCTCGATATGGCAGCCCGCGGGCACGGCGCAGATCACGTGTTTGCCCTCCTTCATGCAGGCCACGCTGTGCTTCACGTGATCGGGCGCGCCGGTGAAGACGGCGACGGCGTCGATGGCTTCATCAAGGATGAGCTGCTCCAGCGACTCGTAGCCTTTGTCGCATTGATAGGTTTCCTTGAGCAACTCCAGCCGTTCCGGCCGCAGATCGCTCACGGCTTCCACGACGCAGTTCGGATGCTGGCGCCACCAGCCGAAGCGGGCTCCGAATCCGCCGCCCACCACGCCAATACGGATAGTCTCGCCGTTGGACTCCTCCCCGGCCCAAGCCCGGGGCGTGGTTCCAGCCAAGGCGGCCCCCGCCAACATGGCGCTCGTTCCTTGAAGAAACTCCCGGCGCGTTCGATTGCCCCCGCGTGATTCGCCCTTGGTGCTCATGGTTGCCTCCCTTTCGTGGTTGGGACCCCGGTGTACATTCTTCCGTGGCCCCTCATGGTAGCACACGCCCCCGGGGGCATTCCGCACAAAAGAGGCCCCGGCCTGCGCCGTGGAAGCCTCTTCGGAAAAGGCCGCCTCGGCGCCGGCCGGGGCCGGGGAGTGGAGGGTGTTTCGCCTGGTTCGGGGTAAGGAAATACGCCGCTCAGAGGGCGTTCATGTCTTGCAGGCTCTTGATGCCGGTCCGCACTTCCTCGGCGGACTCTTGAAGGGCCTTTAGCTCGTCTTGGCTCAGCTCGAGTTCGACAACGCCCTCGACGCCGCCCTTGCCGAGCCGCACGGGCACGCCAATGTAGACGTCCTCGAGCCCGTATTGGCCGGTCAACAAGGCCGAACACGGCAGGAGCTGCTTCTCATCACGAACGATGGATTGGACCATGCGCGCCGCGCTGGCGGCGGGGGCGTAGTAGGCGCTGCCCGTCTTGAGCAGCGAGACGATTTCGCCGCCGCCCTTGCGGGTCCGTTCGACGATGGCGTCGATGCGGTCCTGCGAGATCAACCGGGTGATGGGGATGCCGGAAACGGTGGTGTATTGGGGCAGCGGCACCATGGTGTCGCCGTGGGAGCCCAGCACCATGGTGTCCACGTTCTTCATGCTCGTGTTCAGCTCCATGGCGACGAAAGCGCGCATGCGGGCGCTGTCCAGACAGCCCGCCATGCCGACAACCCGTTCCGCCGGAAAACCGAGCTTCTTGAACGCGGCGTAGGTCATAACATCGAGCGGATTCGTCACGATGATGACGGTGCTATCCGGGGCATACGTTTTCACGTTCCCGCAGATGTCCCCCATGATATTGGCGTTCTTTTCCAAGAGATCCAGCCGGCTCATGCCCGGTTGACGGGGGAGTCCCGCCGTGATCACAACGATGTCACTGCCTTGGATATCCTTGTAATCGTTCGTGCCTTGGACCATGGCGTTGTAGCCCCGGATGGGACCCGCCTGGGTGAGGTCCAACGCCTTGCCCTGGGGCATGCCTTCCACGATATCCGTGAGAACGATATCCCCGAGATCCATTTCCGCGCAATACTGAGCGGCCGCGGCGCCGACGTTCCCGGCGCCGATGCAGGCGATTTTGAAGCGTTTTCCTGTAAACACTATTCTCTCCTTGTGGTTAGAGTGGAGGGTGGTGGGTTGAAACTTCGGTGAGGGGACTTACAGGCCGCAGTATACCCTAAATGACGCATCGGAATCAATAGAAATCGCCGTCCCAATCGCCCGACAAGGCGGTGTTCTGGGCGTTTGCATCCCCCGGCCCTTTGGGATTGCGCCGCC
>SKRY01000466.1 GCA_007118235.1 Candidatus Hydrogenedentota bacterium
ATCTTCTCCGTACGCATCGCTCGGCTCCTCCACACTGTATAGGCGCATTAGGCCGTGATTCTAAACTGGTTACCACGGTAAATTGCTGTGCATACAACGATGATACCCTCTATGACCAAAAGATGTTCCAGTGTAGCTGCGCATTTCAAGCCTGACGCGCACGGCGCATTGCCGCACGGGAGCCACGGCTCAACCGTGGGCGCATAAGGCGCTGAAAGCGCCATGGGGAGTAGCCTGGGGCAAGCGAAGCGCAGCCCCAGGGTGAACGTCCGTCCGAATGTCCGTCCTGAAGGGACGGAACAAAGGCGTGGCGCTCGCTTCGGTCCCTTCAGGACCGACTTTGGAGGTGGCCTTTGACCTGGGGCTGCGCTTCGCTTGCCCCAGGCTACTGGCTATCGCGCCTCCGGCGCGGGTTTGGTCCACTATCCGTATAACGCCTTTTATGTGAACCGGCGCAAGGGGCCGTGCATTTTGGCGCCCGCTCATCACATTCGCTCAACGGATGCTCGCCGACATATTCCACGGACCGCGTTCGTCTCCAAAAGGATTCACGCGTTATCTACCCCGCCTTCAGCGCATGCAATGCGCTCAGTCATTCTCGGTGGCCGGCTTTGTCCATGGAGGGATAATGCCGGGTTTCATATGCGCAATAGCGATGCGAAGCGGCATGTTCTGCGTGTCATGCTGATGGCAATACAATACCGCCCAGACGCCGTCGTAGCGAATGAGTTGAGGCCGTGCGCGGGTCGTGGTTTCCACGGTGAAAATGGGATTCTTCGCGCTCTCTTCGTATGGCCCCATCAAATCAGGCGCCATGGCGAGCCCAAAGCCGCGTTCTCCATCCCATTGGCCGGGAAAGACGGTATACCATACGCCGTCCCAATAAACCGGGCGGGTATCGGGGATGAAGTCTCCCTCGAAGCCCTCGTAGCGCTCGAATGGGCCCGCCGGATCGCTGGCGGCCAGAATCACCCGCCCGTAGGTTCGGTCCTCGCCCGTGCGGTCCGATCCGGAAATTTGCATGTAGTAGGTTCCCTCGTGGTAGATAGCCCACGACGCGTACACCCGGCCCTCCGCCTCCAGTTCCTCCGGCGTGGCCTGAATGCGTTCCGGCACGGCCTCGGCGTAATCGTCGATGGTCAAGGTGGGCCCTGGCTCATAGGTCCAGTTCACGAGGTCCGTGCTGTAGGCCGTGCCCACCGCGCGAATGCCGGGATAGTCGCCCATGGAATCGCCGAAGTACACCACCCATTGCTCGTTGGGTTCATCGTAGAGCATCGCGCGGGGCATGGCGCGGTCGGAACCCTGCCAGTCCTGCACCTCGTACAGCACCGGATTGCCGGGATAATCCTCCCAATCCACGAGATTGCGGGAGAACGCCAAGCTGCCGGTTTGCTGCCGCGCGATGCCTCTTTCTCCAGCCTCGGAAGGATCGGGGGGCTTCGAGTTGTACAGCAGGCCGATGCCGCCGGGAACCTGAAAGACGCCCCGCGGCTTGATCCGCAGTCCCCACGCCTCGTCGAGGCTCATCACGTCGCCTTCGAGCTTGTGCCAAGACTCGGGATTGAGAGGGGGATGGCCGGTTTGGTCCGGACCGCCTTGCCCAGGGCCAATGAGGCCAGCGGCCGCAACCAGGGCCGTGGCGAATGCGGTTGCTAGTGAGACGTTCATGGAGCGCCGTCCTCCTCTGATTCGTTGGTGTCATTGTCTATCACCGATTCCGGAGCGCGGGGCCGCGCCTCGGAAGATGACACTTGCACAAGGCGATACGAGCCTTCGCTCGCGGGAGGCGTGATGGCCACTGGGGTCCGGCCCCACGGCAAGGCGGGCTCCATCTCTTCGCCTTCTTCGTCCACCAGCTCCATTTCCCAAGGGCCGGTGATCAAGAGATCCAAGGGATCGTCCACGAAGAGACTGATTTGGCTGTGCATGGGGAAATCTTGGCTGTAGCGGTTGGCGAACCCGATGGCCCACCGCGCGGGTTTGATCTCGCGCCGCAACCGGTAGTGAAGGCTCTCCGCCGGCTCCCAGGGCGGCGCAAGGTTCGTAGCGGTTCCGTCAAAACCGAGATAGGCGTCTTCGCCATACCAAAACGCAAAAGGCGGGGAACCAAAATATCGAGCGCTCTCTTCACTCGGCGCCGGACACACGAAAGTGGGCATGGACAAGGCCTCGAGCGCGGCCAAGAACGCGGCGTACTCCTCGGCGGTGTCGTTGGCGGTAAGTTCGCCCGTAATCAAGGCCAAGTCCGCGTTGGCCTCCCCTATTTCGGCGGCGATTTCATCGAAAAGCCCAAGGGACTCCTCGAGATCCCCGCCGTCTCCAATCGCGGGGTCCGCGATGTGCGCCACGAGATACACCTCGGGGAAGGATTCCTTCACATGGAGCGCGCGTTCATTGCGATCGCCTTCCCCCTCGCGTTCGGCTTCCAGGGCATAGACCCCAGGCGCAATCTCGTCGGGAAGGTGACACGTGGCCACGTAACGGCCGTCGGGACGCGCCTCCCATTCCACCGCCATCGTGAGTGTGCCGTCTTCACCCGCGAGTTTCAGGGGGGTCTGCTTCGTCAGGACGGCTTCAAAGGCGGCTCCAGGCCGGACCAAGGCGGGCCGGCCGTTGTGCGGACTCAGAATGATATCGAGCGCGCCATCCCCGGCGCGGCCCATGGCGCCGGACGCAAGACAGACGGCGCAGACAGCCAGCATAAGGCGGGATATCATGCTCATTGGCTGTCCTCCGGCCGCCAAGCGGGATGGGTGGCGGGTTGATTGGCCTCCGTCACCGGCCGGGCGTCCTCGCCCTCCACGCCGCCAACAAAGATCCGCGGCGCGCCATCGCGATTCGAGACGAACGCGACGCGTTCTCCGTCCGGCGCCCACGCGGGCGCCCAATTCTCATACGTTTCCGAAACAGCCACCTCGTGCACGCGCATCGTCTCCGGATAGACCCGGAAAATGCCGCGCCCCCCTTCGCGAAAAGACTCGAACGCGATCCAGGCGCCATCGGGGGACCACGCGGGATTCCAATCCGCCCGGCGATGATTGCTCACATTGACCAAGCCCCGGTCCTCCG
>SKRY01000411.1 GCA_007118235.1 Candidatus Hydrogenedentota bacterium
AAGGGTTCGCCGTTCACGGCGACCTCGCCATTGAGCAGCACTTGATCGAGCGTCGTCGCGACGGAATGCTCCGCATCCGATTGGATGCCCGCGCCAAGGCAAACGTACTCGTCGTCGAAAAAGAACCACGCCTTTCGCGCTTGGAGGGGATCGTGCGGGCTTTCAAAATCAAAGGCGGCAAATCCATACTCGCCGTCGGACGCGCCGCCCACGAAACCCGTCAGCCCCGGCTTTTGCACGTCGCCCGCCCCAGGCAGTTCCGGCTTTTGCACCACGGTGGTTCCCGGAATCTTTTGCCAGTCCCACACGGGAAAGATGCCGTCGTACTCGCGGCCCGTGCGCGACACGAAATTGGAGCCGTCGGCGAGGTGATGGTTTTTCAGCCCCTCTTGATTGTGAGGCGACTCCATGCTGTGGTTCCGGCTGGAATACATGCGCACCGAAACGTAGTACGTGGGCCGTTGGTGGGCCAGATAGTCCGACCGCCAGTAGAAGCGAGTCCCCTCGTGGGCGGGTTCTTGCATTTCACGCCGGACTTCCAACAACTCCTCGAGTTCGTCACGGCGGTAGTCCGTGGCGCGGAGAAAATCCACGAGGCGGCGCGTGGAATCAGTGGATATCGCCCCGCGCCGGGTGATTTCCCGGTTCAAGATCCCCACATGCCGGTATACGCCGTGTACATTCGTCCAGCGGATACCGTCCAATTCGAGGTCCACGGCGACGCTCAGCTCATCATCGCTTAACTCGAATATGGTGTCCCGCGTGTTCGCGGCATACCCGGCAACCGCGGCGGCGTAGCCCCGGCCGTAACTCACGGTATACACGCCATCGTGCCGGTGGTGGAAACTAAAGTCGGGCTGAATGCCCCGGCCCGTCGTGATCCGGAGTTCGTCGCGGATGGCTTGCGTGGCCCGTTCCACGACATCCGCGTCCCGTTCGATCACGCCACGTTGCGCCTTCAACTCGGCGATCTTTACGAAGTCGCCGCCGGGCCTTGCGCCAACGCCGTCGAAATTCGCCCTGGAAGCGATCGCCACGCCCTTTGCCAACTGCTCCTCACTCAACTCATCCTCCAGAAGCAGTAGGATGTTGACCATATGCCCGGGCGTGCCGATCTCGTTGTGCCACCAGTTGTCGCAGATGAAATCGTTCTCGAGCCAGAAATCCAACGCCGATAGAACAACGTCCCGCAGTTCGGCATCGCCTTGGAATCCAGAGTCCCCTTGCCTGAACGCGCGGGCTAGGTGGAGCATGTTGTCGAGATGGCTCCGATGTTGAAATCCCGTCCGCGAAACATCGTCATAATCGATGCCCGGCCACGTTCCGTCCTCTTCGATGGTATCCATCAATTCCCGGACACGGCCCTGGCTAACGCTGCGGTCCAATTGGGCGGCGGCGAAACGCTCCCTCAACAGCTCCAGGCTTCGTTCGGGTTCCTCGGCGGCGCTGGACACGCCTATTGCGGCCACAACGAGAAGCCCTATCGTCCTATACGTAATGCGCATGGTTCCAGTCTCTCCTTAACATTGGTAATGCTTCGCACAACAAAGGGATCATCCCCGGTCCATCCTACGCGATCCCATGTGGCGCTGCAACGAAGCTATTCGGCGTACCGCAGGCGAACCTGTTTCACGGCCAACTCGTACTCCCCGCCTTCGGGATAAATGCGGAAGTCCGCGCCGTTCGTGCGGCCGATGAAGCGGCTCTGGGGCAGCTCAAAGGTCGCCGTGCGCCATTCGCCGGATCCCGTCAACGGCGTGCTCCCGCTATCGCGGAAGGCGCCCGAGACCGCGCCAATCTCGGGATCGAGGTTATCGTAATGAATGCCCATTGCTTCGGCCCCTGCGTCCCGGTACGTCACCTCCACTTTCATGGTCACGCCGTCCAAGTCATAGGCGAAACTTTCGTCCACCACGAAATAGAGGTAACGCCCATCCGCCACGGGACTGGGCTGCGAAACGGCCGCCTCGGCTCCTTCAATCTCCTCGATTGCCCAGACGCCGTCGCCCCCGCTTTCGCGCAAGGCCAGGCCATCGGCCTCCTCGGACGTCCATTCCACCGCCTCGCGGTGCGCGTAAGGGCCATCCAATGGCACGCGGACGCCTTCCCGCCAAAGACGGGCAAACAGATCGGTCAAGACAATATACTGACGCCCATACTGCCGGCTATCGGCGATGTCGCTGCCCTCGTGCCACTCGTTCCACGTTTCGACGTGCACCATCCAGGGGCGGCGTTCGGGGTGAAGGGCCAACAGCTTGGACCACTGGTCCACATAGAACTGGCCGTCTTCACGTTTCACCACGAGGGGATCCCGGCCGGGCACGGCGCTGTGGTCGTAACCCGGCCCCAGAGCGGCCACTTCCGGGTCGAGTTCAAGCCCCAGCGCGCCGCCCCACTGATAGGTGGCGTCGAGGTCGCCAATCCAATCCCGCATACCCACAAGAAAGAAGTCCGTACCAAAATCTTCCTTGAACCGCTCCCGCACATGCGCGAACTGCTCCTCCGACTGACCCGCCGCCCAGTTCGCGCCGTACAAAACCACAAGCGGTTTACCGTCCACGCGCGCCCATTTGTCCGGCGGAATGAGCGAAAAGAAATCGCGCATGGCCGTGTAGAACCATTCCTGCCCATAGGCCGTGCTCATGTCGACGTGGAGACTGGAACCGTCTTCGTGGAACGCGTTGTGCGTCAGAATGCTCGTGTCGTAGAACAGGCCGATTTGGGGCGGTTTGTCCCCTTCATCCAGAATGCGATCGTGCGCCTCCACTAGGGGCGGCAGTCCCGTGAAGCTCCACTCATCATACTGGCCCGGCACGCCCCAAAAGACCGGCAGCGCTACGTCGAGCCCCGCGTCCATCATGTCGCGCAGCTCGCCGTAATGCCAATCGGGCTCCATGTAGCAGAGGCCATCCATGTCGGCGGGATGCGTCGTCAGCGCGTCGCTTCCGTCCGGATTGGTGATGTGTTCCCCGGCGGTCACGCTGTACCAATAGAAATACGTCGTGACCAGCAACGGCTCGCCGCGCCGGAAACTCTTCAGCGTTTCATGCGTTTCCGCCGTCAAGCCGAAAT
>SKRY01000011.1 GCA_007118235.1 Candidatus Hydrogenedentota bacterium
CGGGCGTCCGCCTCTACCTCGGCAATGATAGCGGCGTCACCCACCTCGCCGCCGCGTCCGGCTGCTGTACCGTGGCCCTCTTCGGCCGAACGAACCCCGCCGTGTGGGCCCCGCGCGGCCCCCGGGTCCACGTGCTCCAAGGCGCGCCGTGGCCAACCACGCGGGAGGTGCTCGACCTCCTGCGCCGACTGCTCGAAAAGTCTTGAACTGCCGCGGCCGCGTTGACTGCCTTACGTCTTGCTGATAAACTCTGCCACTACCTTGAACATGCGCGGCCAAACCTTTTGGCGTGCATCGTGCATCCCCTCACGTACGCTATCGAGGCGCCATGAAATTCCACATTTTCACGGCCGCGGTGTTCGCGGTTCTAATCGGCCTGGCGTTGGTTCTGCGGCTCCATACGCTGAACGCTAGCTATTGGGTTGATGAAGTGCTGACGCACAATCGGGCGAGCGGCTCCCTCCATGAGGCCATCACGGGCCATCCGAATATCCTTCCCCATGTCTTGTGTCACTTCGCGTTAAGAGTGGACGATTCCGAGGTATTGCTCCGGACGCCAAGTCTGATCGCGGGGATGATCACGGTGACGCTCTTGTCCTTGTTCTGCATGAACCTCACGGGCAAGGGCCTGGGCGTAATCGCGCTCGTATTGATCGCCACGTCGCCGTTTCACATCTACCACAGCCAAGAGGCGCGATACTATGCGCTCCTCATGTTGTTCGCGGTGACCTTGCTTATCTGCGCAACGTGTTTTCACACCGGCAAGGCGAGGGGCTGGGCGCTGGCGGGCATGACCCTGTCCACCGCCGCGGGTTTTCTTTCTCATCCCTTCTTTCTAATGTTCACCGTGGGCGTCTTGGCCGGATTGGCGATCTGCGCGCTCTTGGACCTGATTCAGCGAAAGGACGCCGTGTTTGGCAAAGTGTATGGGGCGGCGTTTCTAGCGATCGGGCTGGGGTGCGCGCCGTTGGCGTACCAATGGGGGCCCCGCATTCTTTCAACGCTATTCGGTCAGCTTCCCGGCGTGGAAGCGGCCGCCGCGAATACGGATCAAGCAGAAGCCCAACCTCTCGCACATTCGTTGTCCCTTGCAGAGTATCTGGACTACGTCGATGACGTTGCCGGTTCGTTGTTACCGGGCGGATTGTACGTGGTGCTTGGTTTTTGTCTAGTGGGCTTCGCGGGATTGGTCATCCGGCACAGGTTGGCGGCCCTGTCCTGTTTGGCGGTCCTGTTGGCGGCCCCGGCCACCCTGGTTCTGCTCAAGGTTGATCACTGGTATAGCGATCGCTACTTCTCGTATCTGTTGCCTGCGGCCGTGCTGCTTTGCGCCGCGGGCATCTACACCACACTCCTGCTGCTTGAGCGTCTTGCGGCGCTTGCTTGGGCCAAGGCAACCACGGACCCAGGCCTCGCGGCGTGGGGATACCGCGCCACGGCGGTCTGCGGATGCGCCGCCATACTGATCCTTTATGCGCCCTATTCAGCAGGACAGCTTTCCCGTCATTACGAAAACGAGCGGCCGCGTTTCGAATGGCGCGAGATGGCGGAACACATGGCCCGAAAGGCCAATAACCGCGACATGATCTATTATGCGGCGGGCTTTCATTATGACGATTCGGGCCGGGGCGGTTACTACGAACAAACGTTGGAGTTCTACCTCGAACGCTTGCTGCCTGAACCCGGCCCGCTCCTGGCGCGCGCCCGAAGACATCGCCTAAGCGGCCTGAACGAAACGGCGCTCCGGGAAGCCTTGAGCGAGGTCTCGCGAAACGCCATGTGGATAGTTGCGCACCCCTATCAACTGGACGATGACATGCTGGCCTTTATTGAACACATGGCGGACGCGAATCCGGTGCGGGGACGAGCTTCGCTGTACGTCGTGGGCGAACCCACGGTCAACGTGCTGGAAAACACGGACTTCGCAGCGGCGCGAGAGGAGGGGTGGCGTCCGCCCTCGGGCCGGGAGGTGGTCGAGGCGGTTTACGATGGGGAGGAGAGAACCGTCCTCCGGATCCAGTCGGACGAGCCCGACATCAACCGCTCGGTGCGGTTTCCGATATCCCCCGAGGGCGCGGATGCGGCGCCGTTGAAGGAAGGACACACCTACACGCTGTCGTTCCATCTTCGAGCCGAGGACGTGCAACCCGGCGCCTATTGGACGCGCGTGGCCAAGATTGTAGTGGGCGGACAACGGGCGGATGGAACGGACCTGTGGGCGGAGCAGCTTCAGATTCGCGAGACCCACCCTTGGCGGCGGTACACCGTTCACCTCACGCCCGGCCGCAATTTGCCGGCGGACATCGAGCAAGCGGATATCGTCATTGGGTTGTTCGGGGGAACGGGGACTATCTGGGTGGATCGCGTTCAACTCGAGGAGAAGCCCTATCCCACGGTGTACACGCCAGGCCAACGTTTGCCCGCCCCGGAACGTTTCGGGGGTGACCGCTGATCGGGGGCGTCTGCTGGCTCCCTATTCCTGGCCCGCGTCCCGTCCCGGGATCACGAGTGGGCCTCACCCTGGCTCCATTGCACAATCGCTTCGACGAGGTGCGGAATGTCGTGTTGGGCCGGTTCGATGGCGATGTGGAAGCCGCATTCCCGGGCGGTGGCGGAGGTGATGGGACCGATCGAGGCGGCGGCGGCGTGCTGCTGGATGCGCTTGGTTCGCTCTTCGCCAAGCAGCCGGCAGAAGTTGCGCACGGTGGAGGAGCTGGAGAAGGTGACGAGGGTGGGCTGCTGGGCCACGAGGCGATCCGCCAGGGCGGCGCTTTCCTCCGCTGGAACGGTGCGGTAGGCGATCAGTTCCGTGACTTCCGCGCCGTGTTTGCGCAGCTCTTCGGGCAGAAAGCTGCGGGCGATGTCGGCGCGGGGCAGGAGAAAGCGTTTCCCCTGCAAGTCTGGCTCGTGGGCGTGGATGACGGCGAGCAGTTCTTCGGCGATGTATTTGTCCGGCATGGCGTCTATCCGCAGAAACCGCTTGCGCACCGCCTCGGCCGTGGCCGCGCCAACCACGCATAGCCTCACCCCGGCGAGATCGCGGGCGTCGCATCCCAGGGCGTCAAGCC
>SKRY01000198.1 GCA_007118235.1 Candidatus Hydrogenedentota bacterium
CTGGACTCGCTCAATCTGGCCATAGGCGAGAACGAGGTGTTTGGCTTTCTCGGCCGGAACGGGGCGGGCAAGACGACGGCGATCAAGCTGTTATGCAGTCTGTTGCGCCCCACGGCGGGCGCGGCCTACCTTTTCGGGGAACCCGCGCGTTCCCGCAGGGCGCGCACGCGCATTGGGTACTTGCCGGAGAACCCGTACTTCTACGAGTACCTGAATCCGAAGGAAACCCTGGACTTCTATGGCAAGCTTCAGGGGCTGAGCGCGGCCGAGCGCGCCGCCGATTGGAAGAAGCTTGCCGAGCTTCTCGACCTGGGCTCCATCGCCGGGCAACGCATACGCGGCTTCTCGAAGGGCATGCGTCAACGGCTGGGCTTCGCGGTGGCCCTCGTCGGCGATCCGGACATTCTCGTCCTTGATGAGCCCATGAGCGGCCTTGATCCCATCGGCCGGCGGCACATCCGGGAACTCATCCTGCGCATGCGGGACGAGAAGAAGACGCTGTTCTTCAGCTCCCATGTGCTGGGCGACGTGGAGCAGATCTGCGATCGCGTGGGGGTGTTGGTTCAGGGCAAGCTCAAGGCTCACGGCCCGATTGCCGATCTCTTGACCGATCACATAAGCCACGTCGAAATCGTAGCGGCGGGATTGAGTCCGGCGGCGGTGAAGGAAATCGCGGCGCAAGCGCGTCACGTGCGCCGATCCGAGCAAGGCGAGCATTTCCAGGCGGGTGACTTGGAGGCCGCCAACGAAGTGGCCGGGCGCGTCTTGGCGCATAACGGCAAGCTGGTGGAGTTCACACCGCTCAAGGACTCCCTGGAAAACTACTTCCTTCGTCAACAAGAGGAGGCGTACGCATGAGGATACTCGCGGTCGCACACAACACCTTCCGGGAAGCCGTGCGGGACAAGGTCTTGTATGTCCTCTTGTTCTTCGCGGCCGTGGCGATTGTGGGCTCAAAGGCCCTGGGCTGGATCAGCATTGGGCAAGACATCAAGATCGTCAAGGACATTTCTCTGGCGGCCGTGTCCCTGTTCGGCGTGCTCATCGCCATCTTCGTGGGGACGAATCTGGTCTACAAGGAAGTCGACAAACGGACCATCTACACCATTCTGTGCCGTCCGATGTGGCGGTTCGAGTTTGTCCTGGGCAAGTATCTTGGACTGGCGGGGTTGCTGGCTGTCGTGACGGTTGTGATGACCGCCGTGGCGGCTGGTTACGTGATCGCCCTGGGCGGTTCCGTTGACGCGGTATTCTTCTGGGCCGCCGTGCTGACCTATTGGCAGCTCTTGCTGGTGACGGCGCTGGCGGTGCTGCTGTCGGCCGTGACCTCGCCCATCCTTGGGGCGATTATCGCCTTCACCACCTACATGGTGGGCCACGCGACGGGCATCCTGGTCGACCTGCCCGCGCATTTCGACGGAACGTGGGCGAAGACGATAATGGAGTTCGCCTACTATGTGCTTCCCAATCTGTCGAACTTCAACATCCGGGACATGGCCGCCAACGAAATGGCCGTGGAGCCCGCCTACATCGCGTGGGCGCTCATCTACGGCACGGTGTACACGGCCATTCTCCTGACCGTGGCGGCCTTGGCCTTCGAGGATAAGGACGTATGATTGCGCGGTGGGTTATCGGGCTTCCGTTAGTGATCGTGCTGGGCTTTGGCGGGATCAACCTGGCGCAGCACCAGCTCGACGCCATGCGCACCCGGACATTCGACGACGAGTTGCTCTATCTGCCCAACGAACAACTGCTTACCCATTTCACCGGGGGTATGAGCAGCGTGGTGGCGAGTTTTCTGTGGCTCCAGTGCATCCAGTACACGGCCGAGACCTTCCGGGAAGACCGCAAGCTGGAATGGCTCGCCCACATGGGCCGCACGATCACGCGGCTTGATCCCCATTTCGTCGATGTCTACCGTTACGGTGGCATCTTTCTCGCTTCCCTTGAAGCCGATGACGACGCCAGCATCGACCTCATGCGCAGCGGCATGCGCCATAACCCCCGGGAGTGGGGCTTGCCTTATGAAATCGCCATGGTCTATCTTATAAATCGCCGTGACCATCCGGAGTCCGCGCGGTTGGGCGTCCAGTACATCCATATGGCGATGGCCACGGGCAACGCGCCCGCCTTCCTTCAGTCCGCGGCCGAGGGATTTCACCTAAAGCATGATCTACCCGACCTCGAGCGGGCGATGTGGGAAGATGCGCTGGAAACCGCGGAGGATGACCTCATGCGTGACATAGCCCGCCGCAAACTGAAAGAACTCGACATACGCGAACTTTGCAGGGAACTTACCGCCGTGGTCCAGGCGTACGCCAAACATGCGGGGGGCGTCCCTCGCAGTTTGGAGACGCTGGTGGCCGAGGGCATGCTCGCAGGGATCCCCGAAACGCCGCTCGAAGGGGAGTTCGTCATCGATGAGGAGGGCGAGGTGCATCACACGGTCATCCTCGACGATTTGCTCGAACGGCGCTTGAACCGGATTTCAACCTCCATCGCCCGATTCCGGGAAGAACACGAACGTCCGCCCGAAAACCTGGACGAGCTGCTCGATTCAGGGACTGTGTCCCACATACCCCGCCATCCCTATCCCGGCCGGAACTGGGAATACGATTCTTCCGCTGGCGAGGTCAAGGGGTAAGTCCCCTTCGAGACGCCCGCAGCGGACTCGGCGGGTCAGAACCCAGCCAAGTCCGCCAAAAACCCTCGGACAAGCCGCTCGGTGTGAGGGAGGGATTCCGTGGAAATCAAGGGTATTTCCAGGACTTTGCAGATGCTTCCCACGGCCGCCTCGGCCTCGGGCGTGAGAACAAGGACGGCCTCGGGCATGGCTTCGGCTAGTTCGAGCGCATCCAGAAACGCCTCTTGCAGGGTCTGGCGCGCCTCCTGGGGAGAGGTCACTAACATGTGCAGCGCCATACCGCTCTCCTGCTCCATGATTGCCTGGATGTGCGGCATGTAGGGGTGGGCCTCCTCGGGGTTGGCGGGATCGGGCTCCATCGGAAGCATGACGTAACCAGTGTGCACTTCCCAAATGGCGTGACGCGGCAGCTTCGCCCGCTTC
>SKRY01000060.1 GCA_007118235.1 Candidatus Hydrogenedentota bacterium
CCGGAGAAAGGAACCGCCACAAGGTGGCTGGCTGGCCCTCCGTGAAAAGCACCTGCGGCACGGCCCCGAAGCCCGCCTCATGGTGACTGCGCAGAATGTAGGGCTCGGGCTCCTCGTCGAACCCCGCCATGCGCGTGGGCGCCGTGCAATGGCCGCCCGCATACAGGTTGCGCGTGGTGTCATGGATGGGGTTGTGCAGGAAACCAGGCTTGTCCAGAAGATAACGGCTCAGCAACTGGGTGAGCCCGGGCAGGATGTCCGCCTCGCACACGCCGGCGCTGCCGCCATCGCTCAATTCCATGAAACCAAGGCATGGGGGAAGGATCTCCTGATGCGTGACGGGACGGAAGCAGTTTATCGACAGGGCGTGGCAATCCGCTTCCTCCATTACCCTCCGGCACGCCACGGTAGCATGGGCGGCCTCAAACACCTCCTCCTCGGAAGGTTCGAGGATGTCCTGGGCGTTGTCCAGATACGTGCGGGCAATTGCTTCAATCTCATCCGCGCCTTCGCACTCCGCCTCTATCTCCATGTAGCGCTGCATGGGGACGTATTGGATGACCGTCCCCAACGGCTCGAACGTTTGTTCGTCATCGCGATCGCCCGTCACCACGGCGAGCCGCGTGTTCGCCATCTGCCAGCGCGCGTTCAACATGCGCAGGCCGGTCGCCAGCCAGTCAATGTCGGCGCTGCCGGCCAAGAAACAATACGGCGCCGCGCGGAAAGGCTCGTAGTCCCCGGGGTGATGGTGCAGCGTCCCATGAGGCACAAAGCCTAACAAGGGAAGCTCTTGGCCGCCACGCTGCTCCAGAAAGCGGTACATCCCCTGCATGCCGTAAGTCTGGGCTTCCATGTTAACGAGGATGACGCCATCGGCGTTCGCGTCCAACGTCTCTTCAAGGAAGGCGTCCACCGCCTCATTGTTGCCGAGGCGCTCCTCTTGAATATCAAGTGTGACGCCCTGGGCTTCCGCGGCCTGCTCAAGCGTCTCCGTATAAAGCGCTTGACTAGCGTCCGAATCGAATTCCATGCCCGGCCAGCCCATCTCCATGTATTCGCCCGGGGGTGATTGGATGAAGCTTACTCGGACGAGGGCGTGTTCGTCCCCTTCGCCGGGCATGATGGGGTTGCCCATCACCTTGCGGGCGCTCCAGTGAAACAGCCCGCTGTTCAGAGCCAGCGCCGCGCCGCCCGCCAATCCCGCGCGCGCAAGGAATTGCCGTCTACCCAGTAGCGGACAGCTGCCGCGCCTGACCCGTTCATTCCCGCCACGTGCATCGGTACACATCGTCACAATCCTCCATCGGCAAACGAATTCCGCCATATCGAGAGGGCGCGCCCGCTTGGACGCGCCCTTTCCGTTCCCCCTATATCGCGCCACCCGTGAGGTGTTCGAGTTCCACCCCGGCAAGCCGGCACCAAGCGCGGAGGTCCTGAAGGTGATCGCCATAGATGAGCACGTTGTGATGGCCCCGGATGTCCAACACGTTGGCTACATCGTCCACCTCCATCTGAAACGCCGTCCGGCACCCGCCCACACCGTCGTGAGGCTGGGTATCAATGTTATGGAGGATGCTTCCCGTGGCCGCCATGAGCGAGCCAAATCCGCCAAGGAACTGCATGACCGTGGCGCGTTGGCCTTCGCGAAGCAGGACTTGCGGCGCCACGCCCCAGTCGGACTCGTGGTGGTTCCGCAAGATGTAGGACGAGGGCGCCTCGTCGAAGCCATCCATCAACGTGGGGGCCGTGCAGTGCGCCCCGCCGTAGGTGTTGCGCACGGTGTTTGGCGTGGGATTGTGCAAGAAGGCCGGCTTCTCGCAGAGATAGCTCGAAAGCATGAGCGAAAGCGCCGACGTGATGTCGCGTTCGCAGCAACCACACGTCTTCTCATCGAGCAACTGCATGTACGCCATGCACGGCGGCGGTGTGCGCTTTTGGGTCACCAATCCAAGGCAGTCCATGGTGACCGCGTGACAGCCCGTCTCCTCCATGATTTGCCGGTTCGCCAGATACGTGCGGGCCGCTTCAAGCACCTCCTCTTCCGAAGGCTCCAGGGTTTCCTCCGCGTTCTCCATGTAGGTCCGGGCGATCGCCTCGGCTTCCTCGGCGCCTTCGGTGGCGTCATAGGCCTCGGCAAACCGGTCCAGCGGCATGTAATGGAGGGTTGCGCCCACCGGCTCCACGACCTCCTCGCGCTCATCGGTCCCCTGTATTACGGCGAGACGCGTGTGAGCCATCTGCCATACGGCGTTGAGCAGCCGCAGCCCCGAATCCAGCCATTCCACATCCTCTGTGGCGCCGATGAACGAGTGGGGAATGTCCTGCCGAGCGCGGAGGTAGGGCGTGAACTGGACCCCCTGAGGCGCGAAGACCGTTGTTGGCAGATTCCGCGGTTCGGCGCGGTGTTCGAGGAAATGATCCACGGCGCTCCACCCATCGGGATGCAGCGCCATCACGGTGAGCAACGCCCCGTCGAATCCTTGCTCTTCGGTTTCTTGCAGGAAGTCCGCCGCGTGCTCCGTGTTCCGCAGGGGGGCGGACACAATCTCCAGCTCGATGTTGCGGCGCCCCGCGGATTCCTCCAGGATCTCCGTATACCGCGCCTGGCTGGCCGCGGTGTCATATGCGGCTCCCGGCCAACCCATGTAGTACTCGTCTTGAGGCCGCGAGAAGGCTGCCCGAATCCGAGCCTGGCCGTCCCCCGCGCCGGGAAGTACCGGCGCGCCCATCACTTTGCGGGTGCTAAGGCTAAACAAGCCCGTGTTCAACGCCAGCGCCGCGCCACCCGCCAATCCAGCGCGCGTAAGGAATTGACGCCGTCCCATCAATGGACAGCCGCCGCGTCCTTTCCGCCTATTCCCACCACGTACATCTGGACACATCCTGCCACCCTCCTTTTCGCGGACCATTGAAGCCCGCTGAGTTGAAGGGACGCGCCCTACGCCATCTCCCCCATACGCGCGCTATACCGCGCGGGCGGATAACGCGATGAGCGGCGCCCCTTGCCGCGAACTCGCATCAATACCGCAACAAACCATGCCCGGCTTTTTCTATCCGGGGTC
>SKRY01000195.1 GCA_007118235.1 Candidatus Hydrogenedentota bacterium
ACTTTGGCATCGGCCGAGTATTAAGGTTCCTCCGAGGAACCGGCCTTACAGTACAGACGCGGGAGGGCGCGGCGCAAGTCGAGGACTCCGCACTCCTCCCGCGCGCCCCGTAGGGCCGGGGATGTAGACGCCCGGCAGACCGCCCTGCCTGGCGATTGGTAGCGCGGAATTCGCTTGATATCTGCTCAAAAGGGGCGTTAGCATAATTACTATGTTGTCGTTGAGCGCGCCGCCGAATGTGGCGCGGATGAAAACGCTTGGAACCGTAATCATGAAGGGAGGGTAGGAGATATGCGGACTTCTCGGGATGAAACGCGCGGCGCAGGCGCCGTGGTTTGGATAGCGGCCCTCTTGATCGCCGCGGCGGGGTGGGGGATGAACGCAACCACCGCCGCTCAAGCGGAAGAGTTGGCCTTCGAGTCCCGCACCATCGCCGGGGACGCTACCCATTGGTGGGCGCGCACGCTGGGCGATGTGAATGACAACGGACTGCTGGACATCTTCCTTCAGCACGACAACGCGCACGGCGGCTGGCTGGGCTGGTACGAGACCAGCGATGACGCGGCGAGTTGGACGCGCCACATCATCGCGGAGGAATCGCCGGAGGGAACGCCGTTTGCGGGTGGTGTGTTGACGGCGGGCGACGTCAACGGCAATGGCTATGCCGATGTCCTCGGGTTGGCCCATCCCGGCGAATGGACGGACGCCAGCGCCTCCACAACCATCTACTGGTATGAGAATCCGATGCCCGAAGGCGATCCCGTTGAAGACGAATGGCAGGCTCACGCCATTGGGGAAGCGCCCGCGTTCATCAAGGATGTGAAGTTGACGGATTTCACGGGCGACGGCGCGCTGGACCTCGTGGCCATTACCTTCGAAGGAGAGCGCTTCTTGGTCTACCGGCAAGACGCGCCGGATGAGTGGACCCAGGTCCAGGACTTCCAGATTCACAATCTGCACGAAGGCCTGCACGTGGGCGACATCACGGGGAACGGCTTGACGGACGTGGCGACCAACGGCTACTGGGTGGAAAACCCCGGCGGCGACCTCACGGACGAATGGACGGTTCGCTCCATCGACGAGAAATGGCACAACCAAGACGGCGACTGGTCGCGCAACGCCACAAAGATCTATTGCCGCGACATCACCGGCGACGGCCAGGCGGAGGTGTTCATCGCCCACTCCGAACGCGCGGGCTATTCCGTTTCGTGGTATCGCGCCGATGACCCCCGCGAAGGACCTTGGGAGGAGCACGTCATCATCGAGTCCATGCCCGCCGTGCACACCTTGCACGTCGCCGATTTCGATGGAGACGGAGCCTACGACGTGCTGGCGGGCGTCAACCGGGGCCGCGCCCAAGCCTTGGGGGAAGACGAGTTCCCCGTCATCGTCTTCCGCAATCAAGGAGACGGTAGTAGCTGGGAGGAGTTCCTGGTCACCAACGAAGGCATCTACAACGGCCAAGTGGGCGACCTGCAAGGCAACGGCCTTCCCGACATCTTTCGGATGGCGAGCCATGACGCCGAGTACTTCGAGGTGCTGGTGAATCAGACGCCCACGCCATAACCTTGGAGGCTACACGCCCGCCGGTTCGACGGCGGGTAGGACGGCTTCGTCCAACAAGGTATCCCGTTTGATGACCCGCGTGGTGACGGGGTCAAGTTCAAGCAGGCGCAGCAGTTCCGCCGTGCGTATGCAAGCGCCGGTTTCCTGGACGATGGTGTCCACGTCCACCGTGACGTGATCGCCCTCGTGTTTGGTCAGGCGGATGTCGCGGATCATGGGGCGGACGTTGAGTTTCACCATGCCGCTCTCGGGACGGTACTGCTTGTTGTGGCGGTGACGCTTCTTCTTCTTGGCCTGCTTGGCCTTACGCTCGACTTCGATGGCGTCCTGGCTTAGGAGCGCCTCGATGCGCGTCTCCAGCGCATCCGGATCCGCCGCGGCCTCGAACGTATAGGCAAAGCCGCGCGCGCTGCTCATGAGCGAGGGCGCCTTGAGGGGGACCTCCTTCGCATTGTAGGCGAAGAAGCCCTGGGGCAGCGTGGCTTGAATGCGCTTCAGCAACTCATCCGGATCGACCCGTTCCTTGAGGACGATGTCCATGTAATCGCCCATGGATTCCTCGCCAACGGGAGGCGCCGTGGCGAACTTCACCTTGGGGTGGGCGTGAAAGCCTTGCGAGTAGGAAAGAGGCGCCTTGGCGCGGCGCAGCGCCCGTATCCACGCGTTCACCAGTTCGAGATGCGAGAGGAAACGCGCCTCACCGGTCCGGCCAATGCGCAGCCATAGCCGTTGGACGGGCTCGGGCTCGGGCGGTTGCGGCGCGGGGGTGGTGACGAGGCCGGCCTCTTCCTTGCGGCCCTGCTTTTGGTTCTTGAGCATGTGGCGGCACAGGTCGCGCTCGCGGTAGATGACCCCGCAGAGGTGGCACTTGCCTTGGCGGCAATCCTGGGCATGCTTGAGTTCCAGCGCGCGGGCCCAGTCCGCTTGGAGCCATTCCTTGGGGATGAGTATGTCGATGTGATCCCACGGCAAGCGCTCGGTGACATCGCGCTCGCGGAACGCATCCTCCACGTCATAGTTCACCTCCTCGATGGCCTCGCGCCAAGCCCGCAGGTTCACTTGCTCGCCCCAGCTCTCGAAACGGGCGCCCCGGCGCCAGGCCGCCTCGATAAGGTCCGCCGCGCGCCGATCAGCCCGGCTCAGCAGTCCCTCGATGAAGGTCGTCACGGATTCGTGCCGCCCGAACTTGATACCCTCGGTCTTCTTGAATCCTTCTTCCAGAATCGCCTGCCGCCGCTCGGTCTCCTCCATGCTGATTTGCCCGGCCCACTGGAAAGGGGTGAACGGTTTCGGCACAAACGTGGACACACCCAGATTGACGCGGGCGTTGGAGCGCACCGTGCGGCCGACTGCCAAGGTCCGCTTGCACAGGTCCACGATGGCCTCGACGTCTTCATCGCGTTCCGTGGGCAAACCGATCATGAAGTAGCACTTGACGTGCTCCCAGCCCCGCTCGAAGGTCTGCCGGGCCATATCCAA
>SKRY01000120.1 GCA_007118235.1 Candidatus Hydrogenedentota bacterium
CTCCTTGAGATGGTGGACCGCCCCAAGACCCTTGAATTCCAAGCTGACATGGCGCATACGCTGCTCTTCACCATCGGGGTGAACGCGCCGCAAGACGCCATTCTGTCTCCCGATTTCGACTTCAGCGATCCAAACAAGCTGGACGAAGCGCTGAAAACCTTGACCGACGCCCTGCGCCCCTGGACCATCGATTTCCACGTCGCCCAGAACGACGCCACGGTCTTTGGGTCTGGCTCGCACGACAAGACCGGCCGGCACTGCTTGCCCAAGGATCCCAATGGTAAGCTGGACATTCCGCGTCACGCCGGCTATTGGCTGCGCGACGCCAATGGGGAACTGACCAAGGCCTGCCGCCACATTTGCTGGGATGGCTGCATGTTCCCCAACGAGGTCATGTACAAGCCCGATACCTGGAACGAGATTCTTGCGGCCATGATTTCCGTGCGGGATGCTCATGGCTGGACCGAAGCACACTAAGCAGTCGAAGACATAAACACAGAAAGGGAACTTGTTATGAAGAAAAAGCTCAATGTCGGGATGATCGGCTGCGGGTTCATGGGCAGGGTGCATAGCAACGCATACCGGCGCGTCCCCAATTTCTTTGACGTCGAATACGAACCCGTGCTCAAGGCGGTCTGCGATCAAAACGAAGAACGCCTCAAGAACTTCGCCGATACATGGGGCTACGAGTCAACCGAAACCGATTGGCGCAAACTTGTCGAACGCGCTGACATTGATGTGGTGGAGATCTGTGTCCCCAATTTCCTCCACAATGAAATCGCCATCGCCGCGGCTGAGCAGGGCAAGATGGTCATCACGGAAAAGCCCCTCGCCCGCACGGGCGCGGAAGCCGAACCCATGGTCAAGGCCGTGGAAAAGGCGGGTGTCCATAACACGGTCACGTACAATTACCGCCGCATTCCCGCTGTTTCCCTGGCCAAACAGCTCATTGACGAAGGCAAGCTGGGTAAAATCTTCCACTACCGGGCCAACTTCCTTCAAGATTGGACCATCAGTCCCGATGTGCCCCAAGGCGGAAAAGACGTTTGGCGGCTGGACGTGAACGCCGCCGGTTCCGGCGTTTTGGGCGACCTCCTGGCGCACTGCATCGATACCGCGATTTGGCTCAACGGGTCCATTTCAAACCTTAGCGGCATGACCGAGACCTTCGTGAAGGAGCGTCAACACACCGAGACCGGCAAGGTGGAGCCCGTGGGCATCGACGACGCCTGCACGTTCATGTGCCGGTTCCAGAACGGGTCGCTGGGCTTGTTTGAATCGACGCGCTACGCACGGGGCCACAAGGCGCTCTACACCTTCGAGATAAACGGGGAGCACGCCTCGATCAAGTGGGATCTCCACAACCTTCAGTGGCTCGAGTGGTTCGACCACACCGTCGAGGGACGTCAGCGCGGCTGGAGTTCCATCCACGTTACGGATCCCGGGGACCACCCCTACATGGATCGCTATTGGGTGCCGGGCTTGATTATCGGATTCGAACACAGCTTTGTCCACCACGCCGCCGATTTCCTTCAAGCGGTGGCGAAGGGAGAGCCGTGTCATCCGACCTTCCGGGACGCCTTGGAAACGCAGAAGGTTTGCGATTCCGTGCAAAAATCGGCCAAGAGCGGAGCCTGGGAGAAGGTATAAAGGAATTCAGCCCCTTTACAACAGTGGGCCCCTCATGCAAGCCGGACGGCGGGAGTTCTCCCCCGTCCGGCTTTGCCGTATACTGGTGGGCGCGATCCCACCCACTTCCAAAACCAACGAACACAACCTGGAGTAAGTCTCATGTTTAAGTCCAACCCGTTCGGCGTGAAGGTGCTTATGTGTTTCGTGACGCTGAGTATGGCCACGGCCATCGCGGAGCCTCCCGAGATTCCGCCATTCCAATGGGGCGAGCCGGGCGCGCGCGAATGCATGCTGGAAACAGCCAACCGATGGCATGGGTATGACAACACCCCCTTGCCAAGTGAGGACATCTCGACGCACGGCCCGCGCGTACCCGCTTTTCCGGGAGCCGAAGGGTTCGGCGCGTATGCGTTTGGCGGACGAGGCGGCGCCCTCTACCGCGTGACGAACCTGAACGACAGCGGGCCCGGTTCGTTGCGGGAGGCCGTGGAGGCGGAGGGACCACGCACCGTCATCTTTGACGTTTCAGGCACGATCGAGCTTGAATCGCGCATCACGATTGACAACCCATACTTGACCATCGCGGGCCAAACGGCGCCGGGCGATGGCATTACGGTGGCGAACCGCAAATTCGATGTGCGGACCTATGACGTCATCATCCGCCATATACGGTTCCGGCGCGGCGTATACGAAGACGACACCGATGAATGGACGTTCCGTATTCGGGGAGGGACCCACGTCATTGTGGATCACATCACCGTCACCTGGGGCGTCGACGGCAACGTAGGCGTTACCCACATGGACAACGCCACGGTTCAGAACAGTGTGTTGGCGAAACCGTTGTGGGATTCCATCCACCCCAAGGGCGTTCGGGGCTACGGCGCCTTAGTGCGCGGCAGGCATGGCGCGAAGTACAGTTTTCTCCGCAACCTATGGGCCAACCACCGCGCCCGCGTTCCACGGCCCGGCAACTACATCAGCCACGAAGACGACCCCGACGGCCTTCTTATGGATTTCCGCAACAACGTCATCTATCAAGGCGTCGGCGCCAATTACGATGAAGACAGCATCACGCTCTACAACATCGTGAACAACTACATCCTCACGGATTGGAGGCTGATCGAACGCAGCCCTTACACCAAAGGCCATTTCTCGGGCAATTTCCGCCGGGGAGGAGAGGTCGAGGACCAATGGAGCCTGCTCTCGCCTGGAGACAACATTATCCGGGAGGAGCACGAGCAGACGGAGCCTTTCGATATGGGCGGCGTCACCACCCTTTCCGCTGAACAGGCTTGGCGCGAAGTGATGCGCACGGCCGGCGCATGGAAGAGGGACGCGCATGATGAAAACGTCATCAAGGAAACGCTCAACTATCATCGCCGGGAAATCGAAGGCGGTGAGCCGGAATACGA
>SKRY01000484.1 GCA_007118235.1 Candidatus Hydrogenedentota bacterium
CGGGCGCAACCCAGCGGTAAATGCCGGTTAAAGCAAAGGGCTGGTCTTCCGTGGCGGGCCAATGGACGCGCACGGTATCGGCCGTCTCAAGGGATGTCTCGCTCGATAGAACGCGCAGGTCATCGTAACGCTGGTTCGTGGTGAACACTCGATAGAAATTGCCTATGCCATACGCGGCGCCTGTCAATGAGACGCAGCTGGGCGCGTGATGCAGGGGATGCAGACCGTAGGAGCGTCCGTCTTCCCCAAGCGTCCCATGCAGCGTCTCCGTCTCGAAATGGTATTCGCCAGGCGTCTCGCCTTGGGTGAAGATCGACGCCTCCACGTTATCTTCTTCCGCATGGGCTACGCCGTTTCCCAGCACGAAGGCGCCGAGCGCTCCAAGAAACATTGCGGCCGCTATCTTGTTTCTGCGCATACGCTACCCTCCTCTTGCCCTAGCTAGCCTCGACCGTGAGGCCGCCCCTACTTGGCCTCCAACGATGCCTGTGTACGTCATTCGCTGGCCAGTTGCTTATCGCTGACCCGCGCCGTATGCGGCGGGCCACCCGTTTTCCATGACGCCTGGCGTGGCCGGAACGGGGTAAACGCCATCGGCATCGGGTTCCGTGGGCGGCGCCAT
This sequence comes from Candidatus Hydrogenedentota bacterium, assembly GCA_007118235.1. GTDB lineage: Bacteria > Hydrogenedentota > Hydrogenedentia > Hydrogenedentales > SLHB01 > SKRY01. The sequence goes on from SKRY01000484.1 coordinate 623, forward strand.
GTCCCATGTGCACTCCTCCGCGGCGGGCGGCAGGACATATGCGGACTGTTCCGCTTCTTGCCACGTGATTTCCCGGCCACTGTAGCACGAGAGCTGCCCCATGATGGTCACAAGCGTGCTGCGAGTCATGTAATCGCCGCAGTGCAGAGGATTCCCATCGCGAATGGACTTGAAGAACTCCCGATGTTCCTCCAGATAGGGATCAGGGGATTGACCTTCGAACGTCCAGGGGGTCTCACCAATGATCCGGCCCTGCATCGGGTAAGCGATGCCTTTCGCCCCCATAATCGTGCTGGAGTTCTCGTTATAGCAGTTCTGGGTAGTGCGGCAGTTGGCGTATACCCGCACACCGTTCTCATAATGGTAGACCACCGCGTGGTGATCGAACACATCGCCAAACACAGGCTCTCCCGAGCGGCCGGCCAACCCGTGGCACCGCGTGGGAGGCGTTTCGCCGAGCGCCCAGGTGGCGCGGTCCATATTGTGGACAAGCGACTGAGGCACATCGTCGCCACAAAGCCAAGCGAAGCGATACTGGCTGCCATACTGAAGCTCAATCTCGCGTAGATTCTCCGGCCGATCCTGGAAATTCCTTCCAAAATAGGGGCCGCGCAGGAAATTCTCCTCGATCGCCACGATATCCCCAATCTGGCCGTCTTGAACCCGCTGGATGGTTTCCCGTATGTTGGCCTGGAAGCGGCTCTGCAGGCCGGACAACACCCCGAGGCCATTTTCCTTGGCGCGTTCCATGGCGCGGGCGGCCTGTTGAATGCCAGCCGGATCGATGGCGTGGGGTTTCTCCACGAACACGTGTTTGCCCGCCTCGATGGCGGCTGTCATTTGCATGGGGTGAAACTTGGCCGCGTTGGCGATCAGCACCACATCGGACGCTTCAATCACATCCTTGTACGCGTCAAGCCCCACGAAGCAATGGTCCGCATCGGCCGTTACTTGATCGGGCCGCCGTTCCTTCAGATGGCTATGAGCGTCGTCCACTCGTTCGCGAAAAACATCCGCCAGCGCGGTCAACCGCACCCCGGGATCGGCGTCCATGGCGTTGGCGGCCGCGCCAATCCCCCGGCCGCCGCAGCCCACCAGGCCTACGCGAATCTCATCGTTTCCCTGTGCATGGGCGGCGTTGGCCAAGGAAAGCCCCGCCATCGTCACGCCAGTAGCCGCCGCGCCTCGCATAAACTCCCGGCGCGAGAGTCCGTCCCTTTCACGATCCATCATCCTATGTCTCCTCAGTATGCGCCTTGTGGCGCGAAGGTCAACCCAGGTTAGGCCTTCTCCTCGGGAATCCCTAGTTCGGCCAACGTGCTTCGCACCCAAGCAAGCGATTTCTCAATAAGCGGTCCGCCCTGACCCTCACACTCCAGGCTCAAGACGCCCGTATATCCATTGTCGCGCAGCAACTCAAGGCACCGGCGGATGTTGTCCGCATTAACGCCCTCACCGATCGCGCAATGGCTGATGGCGATGCCCGTGTCTTTTCCGCGCAGGGCCTCGGCCAGCGCTTCGCTGACGTCCTTGATGTGCACGTGGCTAATCTTGCCGAGAAAGCGCTGGCAAAAGGCCACGGGATCCTGGCCCGCGATGAACGTGTTACCGGTATCGAAGTTCAAGCGCAACAGCGGCGAATCGGCAAAGGCCAGCATCTGCTCCACCATGTCGGGTTTGGTCGTGAAGTAGCCGTGCAGCTCAATGGTGATGGTCACGCCATACGCCTCGGCCACTTCGATGATTTTTTCATAAGAGGCCTTCATCATGTCCATGGCCTGGGCGTCGGTCAGTCCTTCCGGCGGGTGCAAGCCATCCGTCGTAGCCACGTGATCGCATCCCGCGTGCGCCGCCCATGGGATGGTCTTGAGCACGTAAGGCAATCCACGGCTTGGCCCTTCCTTTCCGCTAAGCGGATAAGCGGCGTCGACTTGACTGAAGCGCACCCCGTAGCCTTCCATTGTCTTGCGCAACAGCGCCGGGTCTTCGTACAAGGCCACGTGGGGGAAGTACCCCAGCCCGTGAATCCAGCTCACACCGTCGATTACCCCCGGCTCGATGTAATGCACATCGTTGGCGTTCGCCCACGCCAAGGCCTTCTCAAAGCTGAAGGCGCTCGAATTGAAGGCGTCGGTGTGAAATCCAATCTTCATATTTACCCCCCTCTGGCTCTAGCGCCGTCTATGCGTCCGGTGTAACCGCCCCCAAGGATTTCAGATAGTCGTAGCTCTTCTGAACCGCCTCGTCTCCCGCCACTTCAAGGGTGGTGTAGCCGTCAAAACCTTTGGCCTTAAGCGCTTCAACCGTGCTTTTGATATCGACAGCGCCATCGCCCAAGGCGATCGTGGCCATCCCCACGCCGAATTTCGTTCCGCGTTCCGGCTCCATCTCGGCGGGCAAGTCTTTCCAGTGGACATGCCC
>SKRY01000415.1 GCA_007118235.1 Candidatus Hydrogenedentota bacterium
CTTCTTGTTCAACGGTGAAGATGTCCAGCAATCCGTTGCCATTGAAATCCGCCACGGCCAGCGAGTGAAAAGACCCGCGCACGCCTTCGGCGGTCCGGGGCAAGTCATGGCGGGTGAACGTGGGCGGGTCGCCGCCTTCGTTCTCCAACCACGCCGCTTGCGAATCCGTCATGTCGCAATCCACGATAACGATATCGGGACGGCCGTTGTCATTGAGGTCGGTCACCCAGCTCCGGGTGGATAAGCCCCAGGGACCGGTCCCGCCGAAGGGCAGCGGATGTTCCACCCATTCTTGGCCTTGTTCCCGATTTTCGTACCAGCGGTCCGGCATGACCACGTCGGGATAACCGTTGCCCGTGAGATCCGCCACGCCCTCGGGGAAGAAGCCCCCATGGATCCCATCGTTGTCCCTCAGCACATCCATGGTGATTGTATGGCGGGGCCAATCCTCATCTTGGAGCGGATCCTCGGGAACCTCGTACCAAAAACAGCCGTCGCGATCGCCAAGCACCACGACGTTAAGGGCGCCATCGCCGTTGATGTCCGCCGTGACGATATCGTGAATCTCATTATCGATGCGGGAATCGTAGCGGTAACGCGTGAATTCCTCGCCATCCGGGGGGCCGGGATTGTGATACCAGTATCCCGTTACCACGATATCCGCCCACCCGTTGCCATCCACATCCATGCCGGTAGAGCCAAGCGTCCGCATGGCCAGCGGTCCAACCGTATGCCGTGTCCATTCCCCGTCGTCCCCGGGATTCTCGAACCAGAAGACATCACCGCCCCGAACGCCCGTGGCGAAATCAAGCCGCCCGTTATTGTTAAAGTCGGCCAAGACGGACACGCCGTAGCCCCAAGACACGGGATTCGGCAACTCTTGCGCAATGAACCGGTGTTCAAATCCTTCGGCGGTAATCGTCTCCGCGCCGCTTGCCGGAGTCCACATCCCGCCAACCGCGATGACGGCGCTCAACACGAACGCGGGCCTCCATGCTCCTTGCCCAAACATCGCTCTTCCTCCCCTTTTTGGGGAAGGGATCAGCGTTCCATTCACTCGCCCGTGGTGAATGCCCAAGCTTCCCCTTCCGCCGGCCGGACGCCCCGGTTGGACCGAGACTGATCGACGATGGCCTCTACGTCCCAATAGTAGGTCTCGCCTGACTCCAGGGCGTCTATGACAACATGGTTGCGCTGCGCTTCTTGTTGCGTCACTATGTTTTCCATCGCCTCGTCCGCGGCGATTCGCACGCGGTAGCGATCGGCGTTATGCGACGGCGCCCACCAGAGCTGGGTCTCCCCCGCGTCCACACCGGCCGCGTCTTCTTTCGGCCCGAGCTTGTGGAACGGTAAGGGCCCCAATTCGGATCGGTGTTGGTCTTGCTTCAAACCGATTTCCTCGAAGTGGATGCGCTCAAAGGGGATATCGTCGCCATCTGCTCCGTATACGCGGTCGTAGACATCTTCCGCCACGTGATCCAGTATGGGCGCATCGTCCCGCAAACGAAAATCAAGGGTCTCGGGATCCGCGAAGTCGCTGAGGTCATCCTCCACCTCAAGGTTGTTCCAGCGGGGCGTGCCCTCATTATAGCCTTCGGCATACGTGTCATGGATATAGGGGTAGCGGCTCCGGTAGGGATCCTCGCTAATGTTCATCGCCTCAATCATCGCCGGGAAACCGTGGCCGTGAGGCTCGTCCGTGCGCATTTTGCTGATGGCCCGCTCGATGCCTTCCACATCGCCGGGACCGTCTTGCACAAGCTGGGGGCTTTGGATAGCGATGTTGTTCGCGATGGATGCGCCGCCGCCGCCGTGGAACTTGATCACGCCGCTGGAGCCTGTTTGGTGGAAGACATTCCCGAACACTTTGGCTACGTAGATCGTGTCATCGTCGAGAAAGATGGCCTGCACGCCGGGTCCGCCTTCGTGTTGGTGGAACAGGTGATGGAAGAAGTTATGGCGGATGACGTTGCCCGCGAAGGTGGGATTGCGGCCCACGTAGATGGAGCCCATGTCCGAGATGTCGTTCAGCACGCGGTGGATCTCGTTGAACGCGAATTCGTGCTCGTTGCCGCCGAACGTGATCGCCTGGTGTAGCGCATGATGCATGTGGGTGTGTTCAACGCGATTGCCGACACCGCCCACGGAGACCGCGGGGTTGTAATGCTGGATCCAGCGGTTGTACCGATGGATGTCGCAGTTGCGGACGAAATGGCCGGCCGGGCTTAGACTGGCGCGGTCGCCCCCGCTCATTCGTATGCCGCCTTGGCCCACGTGGTAAATGTCCGAGCTGATGACGCCGTGGTCTTCACCGCCACTAATGCTGATGGCGCGCCGTCCCAGGGCGCGCACCGTGCAACCGATGATGCGGTTGCTCTCGCCGCCGGAGATGACAATGCCTTCGTCCCGGGCGTTCTCGAACGTCAAACCCTCCAAGTGAATATGGGACGCATCCTCGATGCGGACAAAGGGCTCGTCGAGCTGGGACACCTGAATCCGGGAATGCTCCAGCGGATGCGCGGGCAAGAAGTAGAGAGTGCCTTCGCTGCGGTCAATGTAGTATTCCCCGGGCTCTTCAATCTCCTCCAGCAAGTTCACGGCGTGGTACTGTGTCGTAAACTCTGCCGGGAAACCAGGTTGGCGGAACCCGTAGGAATGGGGATGTTCCGTCGTGAACGTGCCCGCTTCCGTGTCGATTTCCGCGATGCCCACCGTATCATGGGCCCAAGTCACGCCGAACAGGCCCGAAATGTATAGGTCCTCGGCCTCGGTCCAGCGCTCGGCCCGGTCCGTGTTGTACTCGAACACGCCCGGCTGATCCGATTCGTCCTGGCCGCCCTCAAACACTTCACCCAGCGGAATGTGATCGTCGTTGGGCCACCGCGCGACCGTTTGCGGAACGCCGTCGATGAAAAGCTCCATCGGCGCCGGAATACCAGAACGGCCCCAGCCGCGCGGACCGAATTCGCCGTATTCGATAATGCCTTCACCGTGCAAATCAGCTTGCACCACTTCTCCGCGCACGGAGTCCAGCAACCGGTCC
>SKRY01000417.1 GCA_007118235.1 Candidatus Hydrogenedentota bacterium
ACCCGGACTTCGGCCTGGTCTTCCACGAGCCGTTCGGCGAAGTGGCCTTGCGGCGGGATGCTCACATACACAATAGGCGCGTTCGAAGCGTTCCGTGAAACACCCTCGCCACACCCCGTCACCATCTGGGATAAAACGAACAACGCCCCGGCGAATGCGAGGACGGAATAGCGGGTCTTGATACTCATTATGGGCATGTTCCTTTCTGGAAATCACAGATCCGTTCCCTTCCACAAAGGATGGTATCATAATGAGAATGACTTTTCAATAACTATCTTCAACAGGAACCGGTTTCGTTGGGAATCCGGCAAGCGCCCGCCACGCTAACGTTTGTCACCACCGCATCCGCCGCCATCTCGCCGGACAGCGGCGCCTCGAAGCCCGCAAGGCGGGCATAGGCGGCCGAACCCAAGTACCCGCGCATACGTTCCGCGACCGCGTCTGCTCGCTCCGCCGCGCACAGGGCGAGTACCGAGCCCGCGATGCCAGCGCCCGTTAGGCACGCGCCCCATGCGCCGGCGCCAAGGGCCTCATCCGCAAGCGCGTCCAGGGCGGGGCTGCTGGCCCCGTAGGCTCCCGGGATCTCGTGGAGCGGCGTTCGGCGCACCCGATGCTCCTCAAGCGTCTTCTCGGTTAGTTTGGAAACAAAGGGTTCGCCGTTGGCGTCAATGACGCGATCGCCTTGGTGGCCACATGTCATGAGACTGCCGGCCGCTTCCCAGGCGCCCGAACGCAGCAGTTCTGGAAACACACGCGCCCGTTCGGACTCGGCGAGCCCGAAGACGAGGGGTCCGCGCAAGTTAATCGCCGTTGGCTGTTGGGCGGGCTCCAAATGGCCGAAGTACGTCTCGAAAACCTCCGCGAAGCGCGGGAGATCATACCGTTTCTTGATTGCGGAGAGCGCGATTTCGTCCGGGATGCGCTGCAAGAGCTTGTAGAGAAGATCGTAGCCGCCCCAAGGCGCGAGCCGGGGTTCGGCGAAATCGCTCAGATACGCGGTTTCACCGCAGACTTCCTCCGCCAACCCCTCGGCCTTCATCTCCTGACGAAGCACCTCCAAGGCCAAGGAATACGCGAACCGGTTGCGGCTGTAGGCCAGGCGCCCCGCGCCACTCAGGTTCCGGCGGGTGTGGGAGTTGATGACCAAGAGACGGAGGTCATCCGGAAAAGGCGCATCCGTCATCCCGTTGGTGTCTGGCGTGCGGCCGCACAGCGCCCCATGGACCACATGGCCGCGTGTTCCAAGGATCACCGCCGTCTGGTCGCAGGTCCCGGTGCGCGCGCCCGTATACCATTCCGCGTCGCGCGCGGCGTGAATAAGCTGGGCCTGCGGCAGCGAGCGCCCGTGGATATCCAAGGCCGCCAAGAGAAGCGCGGTGCATACGGCGGCGGAAGAACTCAGCGCGGCGCCGGGCGGGATATCGCCCGCCACGGCGGCCCGTAATCCGGGCGGAGCGGCCTCGGGAAAACGGTGTTGGGCGGAGAGCATCGCGCCAAGCACATAATGCCGCCAGCTGCCTGGGGCCTGGCGCAGCGCGCGGCGGGCCACATCGGATTCGAGGAAGGCTTGCCAATCGCGGCCGATGCCGGGGTGAGTCCAGTCGCCGAGATGCGCCGTCACCGGTGGATAATCGGGGTCAATGTTGACGGCGTGGACCTCTTCCGCCGGGGCGGGTCCCGCCGCAACCACAATCTCCCGCTGATGGGTCATCAGATTCAAGTAGCCGCCGTGCGTGTCCACGTGCATGCCGCGAAGATTGACGCGGCCCGGAGCGCGAAACAGCGCCATGGGTTCGTCGCCGAATGCCGCCTCGAAACTGGCCGCGGCGTTCCGGAGCAGCACCGCGCGCTCCGTCAGGAGGCCGGAATCCGCGCCGTATATGGGCTCAAGCGCCGCACGCCGTTCGGCTGTGCTCCCGTCCAGCATTTGGCGCCAATACGAGGCGGAGCGGAGTTCTAAGAGGCCGTGTTCCATGGAGGATTCTCATCCCTGGCCATGGGCAAGACCAGGCGTTTGCGTCGTTGGATCTTTTCCGAAACAACAAAAACCTCCGACGGAAGCCATACACTCCGTCCGAGGCCGATGGGTGGTTGGATTAAACACATTTGGAAACGCCGCGACTATACTTCTTCCAGCGTCTCTTCAAAATACTCGGCGAAACACTCGGCATGCCAGTGTTCTCCGTCGAGTTCCCGCACCTCGCCAAGTTCAAGGTGAATCTCTTCTATCGCCTCGTTGCACAACGCGCAATACATTTTGACGTCATCACCTCCTTTCCCATGCGTCCGGTGTACCATCTATTCGTCTTAAGCCCTGCTCTGCAAAGACTCACCGCCGCAAACCGAAAAGCTTATAGCAGATAGTTGCGGCAAAAAGCAAGAACGGGGCGTGCGCAAATCCCCCAACGCCCTATTCGCAAGGAGGTTGGGGGATAGCGCTCATTCGTTATAGGTTCAGACCTGCTCTATTGCGGATCCTCCGACCAACGCGCAAACGCGCCCGCGGCATCGGGTACATCCGCCGGCATGGCGCGTGGCCCCGTGTTCTCACGGAATTCGGCCACCAGATCCTCCGAGAACTCGGCCATGGTCATGACCTCATTGTCAATGAGTTCAATGTTCTCTTCGGGCGTCGCGTTATACCGGACCACTGGGGTATCCGCGTCGGGGAGGACGAGGATATTGTCCCGAACGAGGTTCTCTTCAGCCCGATGGAAACGTAGCGGCGAGCGATCAATGTCGTAAATCGCGTTCCCCTCGATGATAAGCTCCTTCGAGCCTTCGTCGATAAACATGCCGTTGCTCTCGGCGCGGCCCAGATTCAAGGGCACGGAGTGGATCAGGTTGCCGCGAAGGATCGCGCCGGGCTGCCAACCGAGCGTGTAGATGCCGCCGCCGTCGGAAAGCACTTGCATCACGTCGTGGATGTGATTGGCCTCAATAATCGTCCCCTGGCACGGCGTGGGCTCGGGATTCCATAGCCAACCCACGGAGACTCCCGTATAGGGCAATTGGCGGATGGTGTTATGACGGATCTCGGTA
>SKRY01000312.1 GCA_007118235.1 Candidatus Hydrogenedentota bacterium
AACATTTGTGTACCCAGCTGCTGCGACCCCTAAAGGGGTCGATCAATGAGGCTTTGTTTCCGGGGGTATCGCCCGCATGCTATCGCTTGCGGGCTCAACCCCCGGCTACTAGCTGCCATCCCTACGGGATGGATTTATTTATCACAGCACTTCACGCTAAACCAAACGCGTTACAGGGCATTCACGACTTCTGCGCTGAAGAGGTCCTAGGCCTTGCCCAGCCACCGGTCGGCGGACCACCGGTTGTCGCGGCATGCGAAATACAGCGCCGCCACGGTCACTAGCACATAGTTGACGTTATTGGCCGTGGTGGGGGGATTCCCCATGATGTTGGTCCCCAGGGACAGCATGATGAGCAGTATCCCCGTCACGGCGAGCATCGGCTTTGTGAAGAGGCCCACGATGAGCGCCGCGCCGAGGACCACCTCGACGAAGGGCAACACATAGGCGAAGGGCGCCACGAGGATGACCGGCAAGTAGGTATCCTCGAAGTTTCCGATCATGCCTTGCGCGAAATCAACGGGGCCGCCAATGACTTTGTTCAGGCCGGCAAAGAAGAATAAGACGCCGAGACTCACGCGCAACAGCAGGGCGGAAACGGCTTCAAACGGAAAGTTGTCATTGTTCCCGGTCATTGTGATGGCTCCCTTCTGGCTTTGCTCGCCTTGACGGCGAATCAGTAGCTGTAGACTCCACGGTTCAACCCGTCGCGGATGGCCGAGAGAATCTTATTGCTTCGGAGCGTCGCGGCGGTATAGCCGTCCACTTGGGTCGTCACGATGTTCTCGGGGTGGTACAAGTCGGTGAGCTGGTCTTGCAGATCCGCGCCCACGAGATGGTCCAGCGCCTCTTGGTATTGTTGAACCACCGACGCATACGGCTCTTCATCCGCCTCCAGATGGTAGTCGTCATCCCGCCGCAGATGGCGGAAACTCGCCTCCGTCACGACGCCGTCTTCGAGAACGAATTCCACGTTTACCTGAATCGCGTCCTCATCCGCGAAGATGCCCCGGTAGGTTCCGTCCTCATAGCCCCCTAGCGGCGCGCCGGTGTCCGCGCATCCCGCGAGGAATCCGGCCACGATGGCCAATGCAATACCCACAACTCCTACCACACGGTCTAGTTTCATGGTGTTTTCCCCCAATTCTTCTCGATTGTCTTCCTTGTCGTTTCACATGGTGCTAACAAGCGTTGGCAAGAGGAGTATTCCCCCGCCCCGCCTATTGTACACGGCGCGGGGCGCGTTGTCCTATCCCCGCCAATGCCCGCGGCGCTTCACTCGGGTCGCGGCTCCATGCGCTTGGCCGGTGGTTGACATACCGTCTCAAACAGTGCATAATACCGTCATGAGCGTAGTATGCACGCGTTTTCCGCGATCCCTGATGCGGGGGCTCCAGGCGTCCGGATCACGTGAGTTTGCGCGCCGCCGCCTTCCTCGTTCGCGGGTCCCGCCCAAGGATTTCCCATCCCCGATGTTCTTCCGGCCGGTAGTATCAACACACAAAACTAATGAGACACAACACAAGACTACATCAGAATTGTAGAGGAGGACTATGGAATTCAACGAATTCGACCTCGATCCCCGCAGTTTAAGGGTACTTGAGGAACAGGGCATCAAAGAGCCCACCCCGATCCAAGAACAAACCATCCGCCTTGTCCTAGAGGGCAAGGACGTCGTGGGCTTGGCGCAGACAGGGACCGGCAAGACGCTGGCCTACACGCTTCCCACGCTCACCCGGCTCGCCCAAGGCAAGGTCGAGAAGAACCGGGTGCTTATCCTTTCCCCAACGCGGGAACTAACCAACCAAGTCCAGCAAGTCGTGCGCGACATTGGCAAGGCCATGCGCATTCGCAGCGTATGCATTTACGGCGGCGCGCCGATGGGCAAACAAACGGACGAACTGAAGAAGGGCTGCGCCGTCATCGTGGCGACGCCGGGCCGGCTGCTGGATCACATGAGCCGGGGGCACATCAACTTCAGCAAACTGGACACGCTCATCTTGGATGAAGCCGACCGCATGCTGGATATGGGCTTTCTGCCGGACATCCAGCGGATCCTCAGCAAGCTGCCGAAGGAACGGCAAACCTTGATGTTCTCGGCCACATTTCCCGATGACCTCAAGAAACTCACCCGGACGATGATGAACGAGCCCGAGTGGATTCAGGTGGGCCAGGTTCACAAGCCAGTGGACAAGGTGGACCAGACCTTGTACACCGTCAAGCCGGAGGACAAGTACCGTCTGCTGGAGAAGGTGCTCGAGGAAAACCAGATCCATTCGGCCCTCATCTTCGCGCGCACGCGCAACCGGACGGACCAGGTCCACCGGTTTCTCAAGCGGAAAGGCTACAAGGCCACGGGGATCCACGGCGATCATTCGCAAGGGCTGCGCGAGCGTTCTCTCAAGGGCTTCAAGGACGGCAAGCACACCATCCTTGTCGCGACGGACGTGGCCGCCCGGGGCTTGGACGTGGACCACATCAGCCACGTCATTAACTTCGATGTCCCCCAGACCTCGGATGACTACCTGCACCGCATCGGCCGCACGGCCCGCGCGAACGCCGAAGGCAACGCGATGACCTTCGTGACGCCCGCGGAATACGAGCCGCTGGCGAGCATCGAGCGCGCTCTGGGCCGGAACCTTCCCCGGCAAGAATGGGATGGCGCGACTTCCGTGCTGAGCCTGTTCAAGGAAGGCAATCGGAAACAAGGCGCCAAGCGGTCTGCCCGGCGCGGTTCCCGCCGAAGGGCTCCGTTGCACCGGCGCTAACGTTGTCCCGTAAGACTGGCCCTGCCGTTAAAGCTAAACACGGCAGGGCGACCCCATACCGGGCGCCTGACCCGCCCCGCGAGTCCGCCGCCCGGTATCGGCCCCGTTCCTCACCCCCCCTCACCCCACGCCTTATCGCTGTGTTTCATCTGTTCATACGCAATGTCGGCGAGTTGTTGGGCGTTCACGCAATCATCGTGATTAAGCTGGGGCTTGGCCGCCGCCTTCCCCGCCAACACGGCGCAGTAGATCTTGAACCATTGTTTGTTGGG
>SKRY01000111.1 GCA_007118235.1 Candidatus Hydrogenedentota bacterium
GCGTTGTAGCGTTCGGCGGAAAGCATGAGGCCCGTGTCGCCGCGTAACTCATGATCCGGACCCGGCAGGAAGACCCGTCCAACGGCCGCGCTCAGGTCGCCCCGCATGCTTAGTCCAATGGCGGCGTCCCGTTCCAGATCCAGCCCGGCCAGCGCGTAGTACGGATCATCGCGTCGAAACCGGAGTTCGTTCCGGGCCGTGAAATACCGGGGCCAATCCGTCGAGGAGCCTATTCCCAGCCGGAACCGGGACTCAAGCTCCCATCGTTCCGCGGCGCGGCTCATCAAGACGGTGACGAAGGGATCGCCGTGGCCGTGGGCGCCGAGACGGCTGTAGTATCCCGCGCCAACGCTCAAATCAAAGGCCGATGGCGTCCCGGTGTTTTCCGTGTCTCCGGCGGCGGCATCGGCCGCGGGTAAGAGCCGGGCGGATTGGATCATCTCCAGGTCCACGGCGTGGGGCGCGCCGCCTTCCAAGGGATCCACGTACACCTCGCGCCCGCTGTAGCGCAGCCGGCCATGCAAGGGCGCGCCGGAATCCATCACAATCTCCCACGGTTCCCGGGTGGCGATCCCGCGCACCTCCCCGGCGGGCAGAAAGACTTGGCCGGTGAGTCTGGTGTGAAACACGACAACCCCTTCCGACAATTCCTTGAGTTCGCCGGAAAGGATATCGCCGCTTTTCAGCGCCAGCGTGTCGTCCGCATCCGCGATGCAGACGATAAGCATGGCCATGAGCGGCAGCATTAATCGCGCTATTGTACGAGTTTGTAGTGTCACTATTGCAAAAGGATCCCCTTTCCGCCCCGTTCCAGGCGGGCAAACCAAGTCCACGCATGTATTTTAACACCCAAACGCATGGAATGGGAGCGTTGCGGGAGCCATTTTGTGGATAAGGAAAGAATGTTCTTCGATGATGGTCTACTGTTGGCCGCTTGGCGCAATTCTTCGTGAAGCTCCGGGGAAAGTCTGGGAATTCGAATAGACTCTTTTGCAACCCCAATATGATGTGGTATTCTGGGCGTCCATTACGGTATGATGTGGAGCCGAACGGCGAGCCAATGCCTAGCCGCCGCCGGACCGCGCAGCTCAGGCTAGCACCCACTACGCCATATAGGGACGGAAAACCAATGAGCCGGTATGAGATTCGCGAAACCTTGGAGAACCCGTATGCGTTGCCCATCATTCCTGGGGTACTCATACGTCTACTGCAAGAAGAGGGAAGGACCGCCTGCCTGAGTGAATGGGTGAGCCTTGATCCCGTCCTATCCCTGCTCGCCTTGGGGCGGGGGGCCACGTTGAGTGGCGCCAACCATACGCGCCAGCCATCCATCGAAGCCACCGTTGGGAGCTTGGGGTGCGCCGGGCTACGCACGCTCCTTGTGCCCGCCTTGCCCGCCCTGTGGCGGCCGCCTTCCGGCATTCCGGATCACTGCCACCTTGGCCTGTGGCGTCACGCCCTCGCCTCGGCGCACATCGCCGCCCGGCTTGCCCGGCGCACCCCAGACATCGCTCCGGACACCGCCTATGCCGCGGGTCTGCTCCACGATGTGGGGAAATGGCTCTATCTCAAGGCGGCCCCGGAGGCGTTGAGTGAACACTGGCCCACCGTGAACGCCGGCGGCGCGGCGGGCCTTGAGTTAGAGCACCGGTTTTTTGGTGTGGACCATGCCCTAGGGGGCAAGTGGCTGGCGGAAAGCGCTGGGGCGCCCGAGTTTCTGAGCCGCGTCATCTGGCTGCATCATATGCCCGTGGGTTCCCTCGATGAGGATTCCGATTTAGCGGGGCTATTCCGTATTGTTTCGGCGGCCAATTCCCTTGCGCGGTTGGCGATGGAGCCCGGCGAAAGGCTCCTCTTGAAGTCCCTTGCCCAACGGATTGATATGGAGCCCGCCGCCCTGGAGGAACTCGCCGCGTGGGCGCGCGGAGAAGTCCAGCGTAAGACGGAAATGGTTCAGCCCGGCGGAAAACCCCTTCCCGTGGAGTGGGACGAGGTCCAGGGGCATCTCAACAGCATCGTGGAGGAGATCGAGCAAAGCATTTGCAGCGCGTCGTCCCGGGAACGTCAGTTCGTGAATCATGAACGGCTCTTGGCGTTTGCGAGCGAGGCCGCCGATATCACCAATCTCAACAGACTTGCCGGGGCGATTGGCCGCGCCGCGCAAGCCGTCTTTCCCCGGACGCCGGGTCTTTGTCTGTTACCTGAGCTAGGCGAGGAAGCGGTGCTCGTGGCGGCGTGGCGCCATGGTTCCGAACCCGTGGGGGTGCAACACATCCCATTGGTGAGGTCCGGCGAAGAGGAGGGCGCCGGCGGAGGGGTTCTGCCTCATTTTCACGCCTTCGCCGGTCTGGATCGGCCGTCATCGCCGGACCACCTGGCCAACGCGGAGAGCCTGCGGTCCATGCGGGACCTGGTGGCGTTTCCGTTAATCGACGGTGATTGTGTGTACGGACGCCTCGTGTTCGACCTTGCGGGTTCGCCGGATGACATGGGCCGCGAAGAGATGGCGTATATTGAAGGGTTGGCGCGGTTCGCGGGACAGGCCGCGGCGCGATGTCATGTCCGGCTCAGCCGCGAGCGGGAGACCGAGGCGCTGGCGCAAGCGGGCTACCGGCAACTTCAACACGCCGCTCCCGACCGGAAACTGGAGCCGCAAACCGGGATTGCGGACATGGTCGAGCGCCTCGCCCGCACGGCCCGCCAGCCCGTTGAATCCCTGGCCCGCAACCTGGAGTTTCTGCGCGAGGAAAAAGGCTACAACGGCTCCCTGCTGGCGCTGGGGGAACAGGTGGAGCGTATTCAAGACATGCTGGGAGACATGCAGGCGTGGGCGTCTCCGCAGGCAACCCCGTTCACGGAGCAATCCGTGGCCGAGGTTGTCGAGCGCGTCCTCGACTCCACGAAAGAATCCCTGGAGCAAGTGAATTACCGCGTCGAGGTTGAAGCCAATTCCGGGGATTTTGTTGTTCGCGGGCCGGGCGGCGGCCGCTTGATTCGGGCGCTCCGCTTTGTCCTGGAGTTTTTCGGACGCTATCCCGCC
>SKRY01000328.1 GCA_007118235.1 Candidatus Hydrogenedentota bacterium
GCGGGCGACGCCAGCGTGGTGAAATGCGTGTTGTACGACCGGACCGAGCTGGACGCCGAGGTGGTGGGCGCGGATCGCTACACCGACTTGGCGGTGCTCAAGCTGAAGACGGATCGCACGGACTTGCCCTTCGCACGGCTGGGGTCATCGGCCGATCTGGAATCGGGGCAGACGGTGCTCGCCATGGGCAGTCCCCACGGTTTAGCGCGGTCGGTCTCCATGGGCATTGTCAGCGTGACGGACCGGTATCTCGGCGACCGGGACGCCAACGTGGCGCCCTACAACAACTGGGTTCAGACGGACGCCGCCATCAATTTTGGCAACAGCGGCGGCCCATTGGTGAATCTCCAGGGCGAGGTCATCGGCGTGAACACGCGTAAGCTCGGCTTCGCGGACAACGTGGGCTTCGCCATTCCCGCCGACACGGCCCGTGAGGTCGTGGACCAGATTCTCGCCGAGGGGCGCGTCCACCGGAGCTGGCTGGGGTTGACCCTCCAAGAGATGCGCAGCCGCACGGATGACCCCACGCGGCGGGGCGTGGTGATTGCGGACGTGGATCCCCTGTCTCCGGGCCGCGAGGCGGGATTCACGCCAGGCGACATCTTGCTCAGCATTAACGGCGAATCGGCCGACGCCCGGTTCGAAGAGGACCTCCCGGCCGTGCGCAAACAGATCGCGGATTTTCCCATTGGTTCCGAGATTAACGCCCGTGTGTTGCGCGGCGGGGCGGAGCTGGAGTTGACCGCACACACCGTGGAAAAGAGCGATTTGCGCGGGCAAGAGGGCGAGTTCGCGGAATGGGGCATGACCGTGGTCGACATGACGCCCGAGATGGCGCGGCGCGCTCAGTTGCCCCGCCGCCAAGGCGTACTCGTGTCGGGCGTGCAAGTCGGCGGCGTGGCGGCCAATGGCAATCTCGAACAGGGGGACATTATCTTGTTAATGGACGAGGAACCCGTGGAGAACTTGGCGGATTTCCGGGAGAAGTACCGGGATCGCGTGGAGAGCGGTCAAGAGCGCGTGCTGTTGGACGTACGCAGCGGCGCTCTGTCGCGCTACGTGCTGTTGCGCCAAGACGCCGCCCCGCCAATCCCCATGGATGTCACCGCGCCGGACGTAAATATGGAAGAGGAACTCAACTATGAGTAACAGCTTGTCCCCATGGGCGCGGCTGTTTGTGTGGGGCTTCACGCTGATGGCCGCCACGTACGCCGCGGCGGACTTCCCCGCGCATCGCGTCTCGGGCGCATTCGACCAAATCGCTCCCGCCTTGACGGTGGTGTCCTACTCCTATGAGATCACGAATCCCGCGACCGGCCAGACCATGAGCAGCAATTCCCGCGCCTTGGGCGTGCTGGTTTCCCCGGAGGGCTTGGTATTGGCGCGGGGCCACCTCTCGACGGACAACATACGCCCCTACAACATCCGCGTCACCGTCCGGGAGGATGAGGGGGAAACGATCTACGACGCCTCCTTCGTGCGAAAGCCGGACGATGTAAACGTGGCGTTGCTCCAAATCGAAGGCGGCCGCGACAAACCCTTTCCCCACGTCACTTTCGCTGGTGAATCAGGGTTGAGCCCTGGCGAGCCGGTGCTTCTCTTCGGCATCATGGGACAAACCTTCGACAGCGCCCCCAGCGTCACTGTGCGCCGGGTGGGGACCATTCTCGAAGAGCCCCGCCGCACGTACGCCTTGGACGACGGCGTCGCGCTGGGTTTTGTGGGGGGCCCCGCGGTCAACACGGCGGGCGAAGCCGTGGGGGTAATCGGGTTTGACCTTTCCATGGGCGAGGGCGGCGACCTGTATGTCCGAAGCGGACATCCACTTATCTATCAGGCGGATTTGTTCGAGCGCTATATTGCCGATCCCACGGCGGAGACGCCGGACCGCGATCGAGGCGAGGCGTGGCTGGGCTTGTTCAGCCAACCCCTGACCGATGACCTCGCCGAATATTGGGACCTGCCCCGGGAAGGCGGCATCGTCATTAGCACCATCGTGGCGCATTCGCCCGCCGAAGCCAGCGGACTCCAGCGGGGGGACGTGATCACCTCGTTCAACGGCATCCCCGTCCGAGTACGGCATGACCATGAAGTCGTCGGCTTCACCAAACAGGTTCGCAACACGCCGCATGGCGAGCCCATCCCCATCGCTCTCTTGCGGGACGGCGAACCCCGCGAACTGACCGTCACCCTTGTCGAACGTCCGCGCACCGCCATCGACGCCGAGGAATACCGGGATGAGTTCTTCGGACTCACTGTGCGCGAGATCACCACGGATGTACGCCTCGCGTTGAACTTGCCCACCGAACTTCAAGGTGTAATCGTTGGGCACGTGCGGCCCGGCAGTTGGGCTGACCTCGCCCAGATCCGCGCCGGCGTTATCATCCTGCGTTTTGGCGAATACACCATCGCCAGTATCGAAGACTTCCAGGAGGCCGCGGAGCGCGTGACTCAAGAACGGCCCGGCGAGGTCGCTGTGTTTGGCCGGGCGGGTGCGCTGACAGGCTTCTTCCGGCTGGAACCCAAGTGGGACGAAGATGATTCGACTTCGGACTAGATACGCGGGAATCCTATTGGGAAGTCTGTTCCTCGCGGCGCTTCCAATCGGTGGTTGCTCCGCCGAAAACGAGAATCTGCTCGAACGCGGGGAATACCTGATGCTAGAAGCGCGGTGGCGGGAGGCCGTTCCCGTGTTGCGCGCGCATCTCTTGCGCAATCCCCGCGATCCGGGCGCTCACTTCTATCTCGGCCGGGCGTACCTGGTCGACACATTACCCTTGCTGGCGCATGCCGAGGGCGAACTCAAGACCGCCCTCTATCTCTTTCATGAACAAGGCGGCCAAAGCCCCATCGAACGTTTCGACGACACCTATTTCGAGCTGGCCTGTCATCTGGAACTATCAAAGGTGCATTTGGCCGTGGTCCAGATGGTTATGAACGCCGGCGGACAGAGAGAACTTCTTGAGCGCGCCCTCGAACAGTGTGAAGAGCACCTTGACGCCGCCCGCAGCATCGATCCGGAGTCGCCCGATGTGGAACAGCTCGAAACACTTCTCTCGGACCTGCGCGGGGTCATTGACGAGGACGCGCCACCCAGGCGCCCGGAGCCGCGCCAGCCGCCTCCCGAATCTAGGGAACCAAGGGAACCGCCGCGGCAACGATTACCCGGAGACCGCTTCGCCATATAACGAATGAAGGCCAAGAACACAACAACACTAACACTCCCCCTTCGAAGGGATAACAAGGGGGATGTTGTTCCATGGAGCAGCGCCTGCCGTTCATCCCCGTGAAGCTTGACCTAAGGCGCTGTCCCAGCCTTGTGGAAGCGCGCCGTAATTCTCAATGGTGACGTGACGGCTCGTGGGCCCGGCGTGGGCGAACCTCGCCTTCACATGAACGCGAGGCAAGACGTCCTCCGCCCGCTCCGCCCATTCAACCAGACACACCGCCTCGGACTCGAACAGCTCTTCAACCCCCAAATCCAGCACCTCCTCCACCCCTTCCAGCCGATAGAGGTCCACGTGATACAGGGCGGGTTCGGCGCAATAGCGATTGATGAGGGTGAAGGTGGGACTATGCACCGCCCCGCCCAGATCGAAATAACTGGCGAATCCCCGTACAAAGCAGGTCTTCCCGCTGGCGAGGTCGCCATACAGGCCCACCACGGTCCCCGGGGAGACCATCGAGGCAAACTGGCGGCCCAAGGCCTCCGTTTCCTGAGGCGAGGACGTGGTGACGAGGAAAACGCCGTGTGCGGTCATTTCACGGCCGAACCAACGTTTCTTCATAGAGTTCCACGTACTTGTTCGCGGAGCGGGTCCAGGAGAAATCGCGGCGCATACCGGCTTTACGCACAGCGGAGATCCGATCTGGCGAACGGTAGAGTTGGATGGCCTCGTCCAACGCCTGCACTAGGGCGGCCACCGTGGGAGACTCAAACACGATGCCCGTGCCAATATCGTCCTCGGGCTGTTTGGGCGTTACAGGCTCAACGGAGTCGGCCAAACCGCCCGTCTTGCGCACGATAGGCACCGTCCCGTAGGCAAGACTGTAGAGCTGGCTCAGTCCGCTCGGCTCAAAATACGAAGGCATCACGAAGAAATCCGCCCCGGCCTCGATAAGATGACTCAGCCCGTCGTCAAACTCGGTCATGGCCCGCATCTTGTCTGGATATTCCCGCGCGCGATTGAGGAACGCCTTTTCGAGAATGCTGTCTCCCGTGCCCAAAATGATGAATTGCACATCATTCTCCAACAAGATGGGTAGCGCGCGATCCATCAAGTCGAGGCCTTTCTGCCAATCCATGCGCGTGACCATGGCGAAAATCGGCACGTCACGCGGGACAAGCCCCAGCTGCTTCTGAAGCGCCCTTTTGCATACGGCCTTGCCCGAAAGATCGTCGAGCGAGTAGTTGGCCGGAATGAAGGCGTCCAAGGCGGGATGCCAAAGGGAGTAGTCCACGCCATTGAGGATGCCCCGGAGGTCGTTGCCGCGCGCCCGGAGTTCACGTTCCAGGCCGTGGCCATACTCAGGGGTCTGGATCTCTTGGGCGTAGCGGGGGCTCACGGTGTTCAAGCGGGTGGCGCACCGGATCGCCCCTTTCAGAAGGTTCAGATTGTTGCGGTGCAACAATAGCTCATAGACCTGGACAACGCCGTCCAACCCGGTTTCGGGCAACTGCCATACATTAAAAGCGCCCTGGTATGCCAGATTATGAATGGTGAACAGGGAGGGAACCCTGCTCCAGTCCGGATTGTCCCGGCCCAGCGTTTGCAGATAAACAGGAATGAGGGCGGCGTGCCAATCGTGGCAGTGAAGGAGGTCTGGCATCCACCCCGTCTGCGCCACCCCGTGGAGGAGGGCCTGGTTGAAGAAACTGAACCGCTCCAGGTTGTCGGGGTAATCGCCCCCATTCTCTCCGTAGAGTCCTGGCCGATCAAAATAGTCGTTGTGCTCCACGAGATACACGGGGATGTCGGTATCGGGGATCACGCCGGTCCGCAAGGCCCCGTACACCCGCTTGCCCGACACGTCCGCCACGCACATATGTTCTTGCTGTCCCCGATGCTCCACTGGGATCAGCCCGTAGCACGGCAACGCGACACGAACGTCATGCCCCAGCTCTCGCAAGGCGCGGGGCAAGGCGTTACACACATCGGCCAGCCCCCCGGTCTTGACCAGGGGCACGGCTTCCGACGCCACAAAGAGGATTTTCAGGGATTTCGACACGGTATTCTGGTCACTCCTACACTGGCCGAAAAGGGTCGGACTCGATGTAGGCAGTGACCGGAAATCCGTCCAGTTCCCGCTTCAAGTACGCCGCGATTCCCTCGGCTATTCCGATTTCCGTCCCGTAATGGCCGGCATCCATGACAGCCAATCCGCAGTCCTCCGCGAATTGGGCCTGATGATATTTCACGTCTCCCGTAACAAGCAGATCCACCTCCTCCGGGATGCGTTCAATTTCGCCGCCTCCCGAGCCCCCAATGACGGCCACACGTTGAATCTGGCGATCTCCCCCCACCACGCGCGCGTGGGAGATCCCAAGCTGTTCCCGCACATGTTGAGCGAAAGAACTCAGTTTGACGGGTTTCGCCAACTCCCCCACCACTCCCAGTCCCACGCTGGGATCCCGGCTCTTGAGCGGCTGAACCTCGAAGCGAACCGTGTCACTGGGGCAAGCCTCGCGTACTGCCGCCGCCACCCGGGGCGCCAGCGCCTCCAGCACAACCGCTTCGAAACGCTGTCCCTCTGGCTCGGACTCCGTGGGGCCGTCCGGATCGATCAGGCCAGCCGGCGTGAATCGCCAGTGCGCATTCTCCCACAACGCCCCCCGGGCCGCTTCCCGCACGTTCGCGCATGCCTCGGCCAAGTGTTCCCCCGGAATCAACGCGCTCAGCTTGACCTGCGCCCCTTGCTCCACCGGCAGAAGAGGCACCGCGTCCTCTATTCCTAGCTGGGCCGCCAAAATGTGGTTCACGCCCCCGGGAACCACGTCAAGGTTGGTGTGCGCAGCGTAACACGACATGCCGCCTTGCACCAACCCGAGACAAAGCTGGGTATCGGGTTCCTTCGGGTTGACCGTCTCCAAGGGCGTGAACGGAAACGGATGATGAGAGACGATCAAGTTCGCTCCCGCCTCCCCCGCCGCGAACATGGCCCCACGCGTGACCGACAGCGCCGTAAGCACCCCGCCTACCGCATCATCGGGGTCACCTATCCGCAACCCCACCCGGTCCCACGAAAACGCCAAGGCCTCAGGCGCCCACGCCTCCATGACCGCGCATACATCTCGTACTCGCATACATCCTCAGTATTCCATCGTCAACGACGCATACCCCACGACCCGTGTGTGGTCTCCCGTGGCTTGGGCGCTGGTTCGGTAATCCAACCATCGCCAGTGCCGGGCATCCAATGCAAGAGCATAGGCCATGCCCGCAACAACCGCCGTGGCGCCGCACATGCTGTACCGGCCCGCGGCTACTCCCTCGGCCAAGGCCTCCCAATCCTGTTCCATTACAGCCCGCACCGACTGGCGATCAATGGCGTTGGCCTCTTGTTCGTTCAAGAAATGGGAAAGGTCTGTAGATATCACAAGTAGGTCGCCTTTGTCCACCATGCCGGCAAGACACTGACCAAACTCCGCATGCCATTGCGACGGCGGCGCTCCAAAAAGAACGGGAACGATGGGAACAAGCCCAATAACCGCCTCTAAGAACGGCAACTGCACTTCAAGGCTGTGTTCGAGGCGGTGCGGCTCCGCGGGGACATTCCCAAAGAAACGGGTAAGTTCCCCGGCGAAGGCTTCGTCGATGGGAAACGCGCCCACCGGCGTCTCGAACACGCCCCGGCTGGCAATGGAAGCCGTATCGATACGGTAGCGATGGGAACACCCCATCAAAACGACGCGGGCGGGACGCTTGCCTTCCACCCGCTTGTACGCCTGGGCCGCCGAAGGCCCCGAGAATGGATAGCCCGCATGAGGCGCGATTAGCGCCGCCACTTGTTCAGGGGTGGGCTCAACCTCGGCTTCTTGCAAGCATTCTCGCACAACACTCCTGAGCCGCGCGGGATCACCGGGGTAGAACTGTCCGGCGACGGCCGGTTTGCGTGTGACAACCGCATCTTCCATACGTTACCTCCCACAAGCATAACGCCTGTCTGGATAAGGCGAAGAACTACGCGCGGACAACCTCTGTCCCGTTCGCCGAGGCCGGATGAGCCGGGCCCCTTTAACGAACACGGAAGCGGTTCCTTCCTTTACCGGATGGACATGCCCCTTGCTCCCCGCGTCACACCTGTATCCCGTGGATGGCGTCATAGATCTCGTCGGACGCCGAACGGGACCCTACTCGCGCGAGACGGGACGCGTTTTGGGGTTCGAGCGTCCGGCCTATCTGCGCGAAGAACGCATTGCGTTCGGACAACGCGGGATAGTTCCGTTTTGCCCATTCACTAAGGTATCCCATCCCGGCATGCCGTTGCATGATGGTGTGGGCATACATGATGTACGCGCCCTCGCGGAATACCGAAGCCACCGGCTGAAGCTCGTCGGCATCGAACTCATCCACGAAACGCTGGCCGTACGCGTTCATCTCGGTGCCCACCACAACCGGCAAGCCTCGATCCATGGCCTTTTCCACAACATCGTAAAGATTGGCCACTTTGGTCTTCTTGGTTTCCTTATCCGCGATGTTCCAATTGCGATCCGGGATGATGTTGAGCGCCGCCGTGCCTGCATCGATATGCAGGTCAAGCAGCTCATCCATCGCCTGTTCCCCGTCGGAGGTCCCATCAAGCCACGTGAGCGTGGGAATGGCGTTGGCCTCCAAGACAAAGCGATTGAACCGGTTCAAGCGGGGAAACGCGTCGCTATCCGGCTGAACGTAACCGGGGCCGCCCCGTTTCATGGTTTTCGAGCGAATAAGCGCCTGTAATCCAGGAGAATCACTGAGGAGCTTCTTGATCTCGCCGGGATCGGTCTTGAGTTTTTGCGCCCAGAAGCGTACACGGTCTTCCTCGCTGGGGTAGATTTCAGCCGCCTTCGCTTCGTAGGCCTGACACACATGGCGTTCGGTAGCATTTCCATTGGGTGTCCAAGGCGTCACATCGAGTTCGTAATCCACCTCCACGGGACTTAGGTGCGCGTTGACGCGCTCAATCAGTCCTTGCGTACGGCGCTGCGCCAATTCCTTCAACTCGGCCAAGAAGGCGCGGTCCGGCACGTCGCTCGTGGGAAATCCCATGCCCATATGGTACGTGATGCCGGGCTCGCCGGGGGAATTGATCTCACGGGATGAGAATTCGGGCAAGAAAAGCCGCGTCTCCAACCCGGCCGCCGCACGCAGATTCAGCCGGTTCGCCGCCTCAAGAAACTCCTCGACGGCGTCCAACACATCAAAATCCACGATGCCCGCCACGGCCAGCCCCGCTTGCCGCGCTTTCCACGCGAAACACGTGGGCGAATACCCATACCCGTTGAAGGAATAGAAGGTGTGGCAATGCATATTGACGGCATGGGCCGGCTCGGGCAATTCAATCACGCCCTCACTCGCCATTTGGATAAGCTCTTCAAGAGCAGCCTTGCGCCGCGCCGGGTCAAAATCATTCAACTGGGCTTCCAGATGCTCTTGGGTTTTCAGGGACATGGAGATCCTCCTTCGCGAGTTGGGGTGGAAAGCTTCATGGTACCGGACCGACCGTCCTAAATCCAAGTGAATAATTTTCTTCGTTGAACGAGATTGAGCCGCATTTCCCCCGGACAGCGCCCATGGACGGGAAAGAAGCGCCGTTGATCCCTTGCGGAGAAGAGGACAACACAAACCTACATGCCGCGCACGGAAACGCCGTCAGGTGACATTGGTTTGATTGCTGTAAACGGGCTATCCAGTCCGTCCGCGCGGACAACGGGATCCCTGAGGCGGAAACCCCTTCTCTACGATGCGACGGCGGGGACCGCCCCGGTGTGAGGCGATCCCCGCCGCGTTGAACGGAGGATGGGAGCAGAAGAACTGTGTTCTATAGACCGGCCTTCTTGCGCAGTTCGCTGGCCTGATCGGTGTCTTCCCAGCGAAGCTGGATGTCCGTTCGGCCAAAGTGGCCATAGGCCGCTGTCTTACGGTAGATTGGCTGTTTCAGTTTCAGGGTTTCGACGATGGTCGCGGGACGGCAATCGAAGTGGTCCATGAGGATCTTCGAGATCTTTTCCTCGTCGATTTTGTTGGTGCCAAAGGTATCGACGTTAATGGAGACGGGCTGGGCCACGCCGATGGCGTAGGCGAGCTGGACCTCGCAACGGTCCGCTAGGCCCGCGGCCACCACGTTCTTGGCCATGTAGCGGCCCATGTACGCGGCGGAGCGGTCCACCTTGGAGGGGTCCTTGCCGCTGAAGGCGCCGCCCCCATGCCGGCCCATGCCGCCATAGGTGTCAACGATAATCTTCCGGCCGGTCAGACCGCAATCGCCCACGGGACCGCCCACAACAAAGCGGCCGGTGGGGTTAACGAAATACTTGGTCTTGTCGTCGATGAGTTCGCTGGGCACGACGGGCCGCACGACCTTCTCAACGACTTGCTTCTTGATCTCGTCTTGCGAAATATCGGGCGAATGCTGATTGGAGATCACGACGGTTTCCACACGGACCGCCTTGCCCTTGGCGTACTCGATGGTCACCTGTGACTTGCCGTCGGGCTGAAGCCAAGGCAGTTCGCCGTCCTTGCGGAGCTTGCTCAATTGCAGCCCAAGCTTATGCGCCAACAGAATCGGCAGCGGCATCAATTCGGTGGTCTCGTTCGTGGCATACCCGAACATCATGCCTTGGTCGCCGGCGCCCTGCTCTTTATCGCCGCTAGCCGTCACGCCCATGGAAATGTCGGGCGATTGCTTGTCGAGCGCGAGCAGAACGGCGATGCTCTTGCCATCGTAGCCGGAGTCGCCGCCCGTATACCCGATGTCACAGATCGTGTCCCGCACGATGTCCGTGAAGTCGACGTTGGCCTTCGAGGTGATTTCACCGGAAATGATGGCCATCCCCGTCGAGACCATGGTTTCGCAGGCCACGCGGCTGTCTGGGTCTTGTTCCAACAGCGCATCAAGAATCGCATCCGAAACCTGATCCGCAACCTTGTCGGGATGTCCTTCCGTAACGGATTCCGATGTGAACAGCACATCTTCCTTATCGATGATCATAGCGTTTCTCCTTACTGGAGTTGTGCGCGAATGGCGGGAATGCGTCGCGCTTGCCGGTTTACCGGGAGGCCGAAGCTAACGAGGACGCATCAAGCCTGAAGCCTGGGCCCATGCTACTGCTCATGGCGCAGACCTTCATATACGTCCCCTTGGCGGCCGAGGGCCGGGCTTTCAACACCGAGTCGATCACGGCGGCCGCATTCTCTTGGATTTGCTCCGGAGTGAACGAGGCCTTGCCAACGGGAACATGGATGTTTGCGTTCTTATCCACGCGGTAGTCGATCTTCCCCTTCTTAATATCGCTTACCGCCGTTCCCACGTCGGGCGTGACCGTACCCGCTTTCGGACTTGGCATCAGGCCTTTCGGCCCCAGAATCTTGCCCAAGCGCCCGACTTGCCCCATCATGTCCGGGGCAGCCACCGCCGTGTCAAAGTCCGTCCATCCCCCCTGGACCTTCTCGACGAGGTCATCGGCTCCAACAAAATCCGCGCCCGCCTCTTCCGCCGCCTGCCGTTGGGCGTCCTGTTTACAAAACACCGCCACGGTAACGGGTTTGCCGGTGCCATGAGGCAGTGAGACGGCTCCGCGGACCATTTGCTCGGCGTGGCGTGGATCCACACCAAGAAAGAAAGCCATTTCAATCGTTTCATCAAACTTCGCGGTCGCGCACTCTTTCACGAGCTGGCAGGCTTCCGGGAGCGAAAATGTCTTACGATCGCCCACCTTTTCGTAAAGCGCGCGCATGCGTTTGCCGTGCTTTGGCATCAAATAATCCTCCATGTGGTCAAGCGGACCGTCTTGCGGTCCTCCCACGATTTCCGGGACGATGCAGCCCGTCCCTTCCCTTAGTCTTTAATCGCAATACCCATGCTACGGGCGGTGCCTTCGATCATGCGCATGGCCGCTTCGGTATCAGCCGCGGTCAGGTCTTCCATCTTCATCTCGGCGATTTCCTTGACCTGTGCTTTTGTAACAGCGCCGACCTTCGTTTTATTCGGCTCACCCGAGGCCGTGGCGAGTTTCGCCGCCCGTTTCAGTAGGACCGCCGCCGGCGGACTCTTCGTGATGAAGGTGAAACTGCGGTCTTCAAACACCGTGATGACCACGGGAATGATCAAGCCCTCTTTGTCTTTGGTATGCTCGTTGAACTGTTTACAGA
>SKRY01000471.1 GCA_007118235.1 Candidatus Hydrogenedentota bacterium
GAACTGCAAGCGAACCCCGTCCAGCGGCGCAAAGCCGCGTTGCGCATTCCTGGCTTCATCTTGTTAATCCTGTAAATCCTGTCCACTGCCTCTGATCGCCGACGGAAAAAGTATGAGAATTCGGGGACAGCCAACGATCCGTCTGTCAGAGTGTCACATTCTCGTCGCGTCTCCCGCCGAATCACACAAAAAAGCGCCGGAGCAGTCTTGCGAGAAGCTGTTTCCGGCGCTGGCGTTCACGTTCGAGGGGCCGTCCACTCACCGCTTTGTCTTGCCGTTGGAAGGCTCATCAAGAAACCAGATGCTGTCGTATTTCAGCCTGCCAAACGCGCCTTGCTTCGGCATATGGCGGACATTTAGGATCACGTAGCCCTTCATCTTGACAAGCCACCACGCTCGCCAGCGGGAGGACGTGACAATGCCCTGGTCCGACTTCCTTGACAGGAAGGTAGTCCGTTGTTCGGGGCTGCCCCCGCCATCCTTATCCATAATCCATATCCTCCTCCTCATGATTGCGTGTACTCATGACGGCCACGCCGAAACATCGCTGTGTTCAGGCTTCAAGGCGGCTTCATGAAGTAGCTAGCCAGTATTATGTATAAATGATGCCACAAAGTTGCGGCATTTGCCATTGCTCCGCCGCTCTTGCGGAGGAGCAATAATCATGCCACGCTATTCGATGGAAGGGCTCGAATGCGTATGTCCTTACCGCGAAACGAATTACGCCGTCCCATGCCCCAGCATGACCATGCACACACCATGCACTCCTGAACTTCAACTTTACCGCAACATGGCCCATTCTTGCAAATGGCGTCACACCTAAGGCGTCATTGTCAACAAACAAGCACGCAATACGATAATACTACAGCGATAATTTAGCGGCGCCGGTTCCATGCGTCCGTGGCGTACTTCTCCCGCACAAGCCGCCAGACCAGCTCCATCTCATCCGATGCTGGCGCGTTGTCCAACGGTCCCATGAGGTCGAAGGCCTCAATAACGGCTTCGGTCAAGACGGACCGGCCCATTCCAATGTTAGTAACAAAAGCGCGATGGGTTCGGTTCCCGCGGTAGGACGGACGATCCGCGGGATGGCGCAGGCATTGCTCGGCGAGGCTGATGTCGAAGTCATAGAGCAATGTTCCGTGGTGCAGCATGGCCTGTTTCCGGCGTTTCTGGGCGTTCCCGCTAATCTTGAGGCCCTCGACGGCGATGT
Source organism: Candidatus Hydrogenedentota bacterium (assembly GCA_007118235.1). GTDB lineage: Bacteria > Hydrogenedentota > Hydrogenedentia > Hydrogenedentales > SLHB01 > SKRY01. Next base: position 1,214 of record SKRY01000471.1, read on the forward strand.
CGGATATGCCTTCGCGCCGCGCGGGGATTCCGTGACGCTCCTCAAGGACACGCGCAATGGCGGGCAGAATGAGTTGGTACGAACCGTGGATGGTTTGCGCTTCGGGATAGGATGCGTAGCGTATAACGAGCGAGTAATTCAGGCACCCCGGAGCTTGAAGCACGCATCCCCCCGCCGAACACCGCCGCAAGATAGGTATCCCCATCCGGCGGCATGTGGCTTCCTCGGCCTCCTCGGACAGCTTCTGGGAAACGCCGAGCACCACAAAAGGGGATGAACTTTCCCAGAACCGCAGCGTCTCCCGCGAACGCCCCTTCTCCACGCTGTCGAGCAGGGCCTCGTCCAGGGCGAGGTTTGCCCCCGGTTCATCAAGGGAATAATCCAGCAGCCGCATGGGGCATGTCATGCCGCTTGTGGAGACGCTATGCAGGGGCCACATCCTCTCGCGCCGGTCCCTACACCGCGTCCGCGCCAAGGGCGTCGTGGATGTGGCCGAGCCCATCCCGTTCGATGATGGCGAGCAGGCCCTGATTGATGCGCCGCACGGCGCCGGGACCCTCGTAGACCAGGCCCGTCAACAATTGCACCAGCGACGCCCCAAGCCGAATCTTGCGGTAGGCGTCCTCCGCATTGAACACGCCCCCGGCGGCGATGAGGCGGTAGCGATCCTTGTCCATTCGCCGGTAGAGCGCCGCCGTGCGCTCGTCGATAATGCCTTGGATGGGCTTACCGGCCACCGCGCCGGGCATCGCCTCCAGGCGTTCCGGCGGAAGGGACAACGCGACCGGTTTGCCGGGAGGCAGATTAAGCATGAAGCCGCTGACCCACGGGAACGGATCGGCTTCCTCAAGCACGCGGTCAAGGGCCTCGTCGCCCCCCATGGGGGATATCTTGAAAAACACGGGGATTGTGAGTTCAAGCGCGTCGAGCCGCCGTAACACCTCGGCCACTTGGCCGGGTTCCCCGAAGAAATCCCGGCCGGATTCCGTGTTGGGACAACTCAGGTTGATCATGAGGTAATCGCAGACATCCTTCACACCGCGCACGCCCGCTTCGTAATCGGCGAACACGGCCTCGTCGGGCTCGGTTTGCAGCCGGTTGGTCTTGACGACGTTGATGCCTAGGGGCATGGGCAATCGAACCTTGCTGAGCCGTTGCGCCACCGCTTCCGCGCCCTCGTTGGGCAAGCCGTAATTCACGATGATGGCCTCGTCTTCCGGCGAACGCCACAACCGGGGCCGGGGATTACCATCCGACGGATCGGCGGACACCGACCCCACCTCAATTGAACCGAACCCAAGGGCCGCCAGCGTGGCGACGGAATATCCGCTCTTATCGTATCCCGCCGCGAGCCCAATGGGATTCGGACATTCGAGCCCCGCCACCGTGCAGCGCAAACGCGGATCGTCCACCGTATACCGGCGGCTCAGCCACTGCGTCAGCCACGGACACGCGCCCACGCGGCTGCCCATGCGCACGGCGCGATCATGCATGGCCTCGGCGTCACTCCGAAACGCCAACGGCCGTAGGACGTGTTGATAGATACCCATCTGAGCAATACTCCCTTGGAATAGACAGGATTTACAAGATTTACAAGATTGAATGACGTTAGATTGCGCATTATAATAGATTGTTTGGTTTTACACACTAATTCAGCAATGTGTTTTTATATTTTTTCAAATAACATATATTAGTCAAAACTATTCTGAAGTTAATCCTTAAATCTTAGTATATATCTTGTTAATCTTGTAAATCCTGTCTATTCCCCTCCCCGAAGAAGGCGCAACCCGTTTGCAATCACGAGCAGCGAGGCGCCCATGTC
>SKRY01000439.1 GCA_007118235.1 Candidatus Hydrogenedentota bacterium
AAGCCAAACTCGAAGCCGATCATACACAACTGCCCTATGGCGGCATGACACCGCTCACTGGGTCCGGCAGTTCCTCAAAAAGGGCGGTTTCTGGCCGGGCTTCTAGGGGGTCGAACGCCAGGGGGAACATCCGATACGATGACTCTTTGGGGCGCGTTCCGGCTGGCCGGTGAATAGTCGGCGGGGCATGTCGTCTATTTCGGTGAAGGAATTCATACTTGCCGCCGATGCTTCGAGAGCGTGTGAGGCGGGCGCCGTCGTTAAGCGAGAGAAATGACGGGAGAAGGAATCATGAGCAGCATCGTGAAAGTATGCCTGACGGGTCTTCTTGCGGGTCTCTTGATGGCCGGGGGCGCGGCGTTCGCGGCGGACTCCGAGGATGAGACGGAGGGCTCCGCGCGCGGGGTGACGCAACCCCAGGGGTTCAGCCGTCACCGGGATGAAGTCCTGAGCAGCACCGTCGTTACCGATACGCGGATGGATCCCGGCCCCAACCAGTGGTACGTGGTCCGGCCAGGCGGATTTATCATGGGAGAACGGACCGAGCGGGTGCGGCGGCCGCGGATTCCTTGGTATATCCCGTCCAGAACCACTATCATCGGGGGCGGCTCGCAACAGCGGACTCCGTGCGCCTGGATCCCGGGCCGGTACGAGGTGCGCGAAATGCGTGTGTTTCAGCCTGGATACTGGACGCAGCACTTCGTTCCGCCGGTTTACGAGACGCGCCCTATCAACGGCCGGCCCACGCAGGTCCAAGTCCGCGCGGGATATTACGAAAACGTCTTTGTGCCCGGCCAATACGTGACGCAACCCCAGCGCGTGTGGATCCCCGGCTGGTGGGATTGCGCGCCCGGTTGCCGCGGGCACTGAACGAACCCCTTGGGATTGGCGGGCGCCGCCGCCAATCCGCCGAGTTTCCCTCCCCCAGCGGGCGCGGATGGGTCCCCCCCACGCTAAAAGCGCACCATCCGCGCCCGTGACTCGTATCGTTGGAATCCTTCCGGGGTGACGGCCTCATTCAGGAGCGCCGCTCCCTCAGTCTTCTTCCGCCAACCTGCGCTCGAGTTGCGCCTCGTGGAGATTTTGCGGTTGGAGCAGGTCTGGCGGAATCGTCTCGAACCAGCGGCCCTCGGGATCCGTCTCGGATTCGGCTTCCGTGTACAGCCCGACGAAATTCATGGACCAGGGGCCGAAGTTGCCTCCCGGCGGATTGATGGGATTATCCGCCCGGATATTCCAGAACGTCCCCCGCGCGGCGCAGTGGGCGCCCAACTCCGCTCCGCCGCCGGAATACCACACGTTGGACGCCTCGCCCGCGTGGATATTCGTGAACAGGTTTTCGTTCGGCGTGCGCCGGTGGTGGTCGAAACAGAGGTCCACCCCCTGGCCATTGGAAAACACATTGCCCGATGCGTTGGCGCTCACGGACATGTCGTGAATGAACCGCTGACGGAAGTCGAAGTCCGTGAAGACATTGTCGTGACCGGTATAATAGACGCCGTGGTGGCCTTGGGCGTTGCGTTGCGGCCCTTGGTCGCGTTCGGACTCAAGGATGATGCCCTTGACGGTGACGAATTGCCCCGAAACAAAGCCGCCACTGTCCGAATGCACGACCCGCACGTTGCGCACCCAGCAATTGGCGGCGTTGGTCATGGCGAAGGCGTTGGCGCCCAGTTCGGTGAAGTGGCCCTCGTAGGGGACGTTGGGAAACTCGAAGGTGAGATCCTCGATGCCGACTTCGGTCACGGTGGGCTCGAAGCGGTAGACCCCCGGCTCCCATTCGCCGCGGATATCGAAGCGCAGGGGCCGGTCGAATTCAATCGTATTGCCGTCGATGGCGGTTATTCGCGTGACCAGCGAGCCCCGGGTCCGGCTGTTGAGATTGTCGATGCTCAGCCGGGGATCCTCGGAATAGAGATGCATGGCGAGGCTGTCGTCGTCATCATCCCGAACCCGGATGTCCACCTCTTGTCCCACGGACAAGCCGCCCGCGTTGCTCACGCTGACCTGGTTCGCGCCGCGTTCGGCCGGCTCGGTCACATCCGCGAGGCGCTCCCGCTGGTAGCTGCCCCGGACCCAGAAGAATCCGCCGGACCACGAATAATTGGATGTGCGGCGGCCGCCCGTCGTCGCGCCCCAGTTGGGCCGGATATCATTCAGGGGCTCGGGGAAATACAGCACGGTGTTGTCCCGGTCTTCCCCCCGGAACACGAGGTTGGGCCGTTCGATATCGATGATTTCCGTGATGACATAGCGGCCTTCCGGAATGAGCACCACGCCCTCCTCCACTTCCTCCACGGCCCGGAGGAAGGCCTCGCTGTCGTCCGTTTCGCCGTCGCCCACGGCCCCGAAATCCTCCCGGATATCATGGGTGACCGGGGCCGAGGGGATGTCCGCCTCGCCACGGCGATAGCCCGCGAAGGAGAAATCCGGCAGACGGCTGTCTGGCCTCCAAACCTCTCCATTCTCTCCCCACAGTTCCGAATGAACGGCCTCGCCTTGCGCGGCGGCGGCCAGTATCAGTCCCACGGCCGCCAGTCCGGCCCACACCAATCGATGCCTCATTGATTCGTCTCCTTGTTTACGTCAAACCCAATGCTTCCTAGGCCAGCGCCATTGACCACGGACCGCCGGCAACGGGGGTACAGGCGTATTTAGACACAAACCCGCATGACCTGTCAAAAGGCCTCGCCGCAAGATCGGGCATCCCGCGAACCGATGGAGCAGGGTTCTCCATTCATATGCGGAGGACCGCGCATTCGGGCCACGCGGCGCGGCCCCCAGCCGCCGGGTAAGGAGGCGGCCCCACTGACCCGTTATAACCCTTTCCAAGAGGGATTCTGCTCCATGCAGCAGCCACATCGGGTGAGACATTGTTCAACCAATACGTGAACCAACCAATTGCCTTTTTTTTGGCGGCGCAATCCCAAAGGGCCGGGGGATGCAAACGCCCAGAACACCGCCTTGTCGGGCGATTGGGACGGCGATTTCTATTGATTCCGATGCGTCATTTAGGGTATACTGCGGCCTGTAAG
>SKRY01000162.1 GCA_007118235.1 Candidatus Hydrogenedentota bacterium
CAGCGGTCTCCATGAGGCGGATTTCGTCGCTCCACGGGCCATGCGCGGCCGCTTCGCCCAGGTTCTCCACGGTCCAGGTCACGCCAACGGTCCATCCCCTGCCCGCCGTGGCCGGGGCCGTCACCGTGGTGACGGCAAGGTCGGCGAAGCCTTGGTCGGCGACAACAATAGGCTCGTCCGAACGCCGCTCGTTGTTGAGATGCCCGTCCACGCCTTCGTACACATCGGCGTCGGCGTCGGTGACGGCGAACACCCAGTATTCCCCCTCCTCCGAGGGCAGGGTGAAGTCCAGGCTGCCGCTGTAAGAACCGCCGGGCGGCAAGTCTTCCGTGATGGTCCGGCTGTCGAGGAGGACTTCATCGCCGTTCAGCTCGTCGTTGGACGACAGGTACACATGGTCTGTCCAAGGCCCAACGGCCGTGCCTTGGCCGTTGTTGCTCACGGTCCACTCAATGTGGGCGGTTCCGCCCGTGAAGCCCGCGCCGGGCGTGCTCAATTCGTTGACCACGAGATCGGGTGCGGCAACGACAGTGCCGCGCAACGGGATCTCTATGCTCCTCCCGGCTTGGCCAAGCAAGGCGTTCTCATCGGTTTCGATGACCAAGACAGCCTCGCGCAAACCGGGCGAGCCGCTCGGGACAAAGGTAAGGTTCACATCCAACTCACTGCCGATTCCCAGCACGGTCCCCGGATTGAACCCATCAAGGCTAAAGGCGCCGCTTCCAACAATACTGGCGCTACGAAGCGTTAGATCCGTCAAGGCGGAATCCACGTCCGTGTCGGGAGACGCGTTTGTCAGCGTGAGCGGGTTCTCCACGAGGTCGCCGTCGGCCCGCGCGCCGAAGTCCAGCGCGGCGGTGTGTGGAGGCGTGCTCGAGAAGACGGGACCCACCCCGCGTCCAGACAGCGTGTAACTGGCCGCCGCATCGTTTGAGGACAGCGATAGCGTGCGATTGAATGCGCCGCGCTCCATCGGCGCGAAACGCAAGGTCTTCACGGTCTCTTCGTCCTCACCCAGCATGAAGCTTCCATCGGGCTCCGGCCCCGCGAAAGGCGCCGGCGCCGGTGCGATGCTGCCCGATAGCGTGGAACCGGCTCCGCCCGCGTTGCGTATGGTCAGCGTACGCTCCGCTTCACCGCCGGTGCGCCTTGTCCCAAAATCAAGCGTGGCGTTCGCGCCGGGCGTGGTCAGTAGGACCGGGTCGCCCTCTTGCGAAAAGCCGCTGTAGCGGACATCTTCTTGCGAGAAGTTGTAGAATCCGAAATGGCCCTCGGGAAAGGCGCCATCCGCCAACACCCAATCCGGGATGTCTCCCGGCAGGTCATCCACATGCACATCGAAGAGGGTCGTCTTCGCCGCCAGCGGCCCGGAGCCGCCTTGAATACTAATCGTGATCCGATCCCGGAAATACGCGAGTTCGAACTGATACAGGGTATGGGACTCCCAGCCTGTATCAACGCTGGCCTCGCCCAACGGTACGAACGTGATGTTCTCATTCGACGTGTGCGTCCAGAACTCATTGCCGCCATGCGCCGTGTTATGCACGCCGCGCACACGCGCCAGCCGGAACTCGGCCTCCGCGCCAAGCTGCGGCAGTTCCTTCCAGTCGAAAAGGATGAAATCCACTTCCCGGGGATTGTCGCCGTTTTCGTGGAAAGGCGTGTTGTATCCGAACACGAATCCGATGAAATCGTCGTCGCTTGTGGTTTCGACCTCAAAGCTTCCACGCACCACCGTGTCCATGAACGGCGCCGGGCTTACAAAGTAGGTGGGCTGCGGGGAGTTAACGGTCTGGAGCACGCTGCGTCCATCCGGGCTAAGCACCCAATTGTTCCCGCCGGATTGGAGCACCCCTTCAACGGTCCAGTCGAGCAACGGAACCTGGGCTCCAGCAAAGGGTTCGACCGTGACATCCGCCTCGGCTTCAAAGTCCATCACTTCGGCGCGCGCCACCGTTTCGCCAGGCGCCAGCCCGGAAATTACGCCATCCTCGCGAACGAAAGCGATGTTGGGCGCGTCGCTCGACCATGTGACGAGGTCGGTAACGTCCCACACATCCCCGTCGCCCAATTCGATGAGGGCGCGCAGGGGTTCGTCGAAGAAATCAACGAACAACCGCACGTTCCCGGGTTGTATCGTCAAGCCGAGCACGCCGGGCGGGGTCAGCAGCAACGTTTCGGAAAGGCAGTTGTTCTCTGTCGTCACCTCGGGGATGACGCCATCTACATCCGCGCACACGCGCAGGCCGTAGCGGTCCGGGTCAACCCCGGCCGGGAACGTGAGGGTTTCGGTGTGGACAGCGATTTCGCCCGGTTCCAGGGTCAACGAGCGCTCAACCTCCGCTAACACCGCGATTTCAGCGCCGGATTCGGCATCGATCAGCCGGGTTTCATCTTGCCACACGCCACTGACCGGCTCTGTGCCTACATTCCGAATGGTCCAGCTTACGTCAGCCATGCCGCCCAAGGGGACGCCCGAGGGCGCGCTCACGTGGGTTACGGCGAGATCACCCAGACTGGTGTCAATGATATTGATGGGATCGTCCGCCAACCGGGGGCCGCTTACGTCATTGAAGACGATGAACCAATGATGGCCCAAGGCGTCCGGGGGCAAGGTCACATCTTCCGTGCGCGTGTACGTTTCGCCAGGCGCCAGCGTTCCGTCAAAGGAGAAGACGGCCAATTCCTCCGGATTGTCCGTCACGGCGTCCACGCCGGACAACCAGACGCGATCGTTCCACGGTCCGCTAATGGAACTCGTTCCGGCATTGCGCACGCTCCATGTCACGGGCACGGTCTCACCCGCAAGGCCTGCGAAGGGCGCTTCGACGGACTCGACATGTAACTCGGCATAAGGCCCTTCCGCAACGACCATCGCCGCGCTGGGCTCGTACGCGACTGCAAAAGAAAGCGTGGAATCGGGCAAACCGCCGAAGATAAAGTCGTCAAAGGTCCCGCTCAGGGCGCCGCCGGAAACCACGGGGTATTGGAAGCCGGCCATGGGCGCGTATCCCTCTTCAAA
>SKRY01000094.1 GCA_007118235.1 Candidatus Hydrogenedentota bacterium
ACCCGGTCGTAGATCTGGGCGGGCAGAAGCATCTTCAGGTTGATCCCGCTGGTTTGCAGCACCTTGTTGTTCCAAAGCGGCACAATGAAATCGCCCATGCGGTTGTAGTCGCCGTTGATCAGGGTCGGCTCATCCACCTTGTCGATAACCACGGCCACGCGGGCGTAATCCATCACGCGCGCTATCCGGAGCACCTTCTCCAAGGTTTCGAAGCGGGCGTTTTCGCTCGTGGACCGCACACTGCGCAGCACCAGGGGCTGTGTGGCTAGGTAGCCCGCTGGAATCCGTTTGAGCGCCCACGCCAGGTTGGCGCGATCGTGGTCGATGACTTGCACGGTCTTGCCGAGCCTTCGGGCGATGGCCCGCACCTTGGCGCTACGCATGGCGGGGCGGAGGCCCAGGGTGCCAATGGCCAGCGCTCCGTTACGCATCTTCTCGCTCCGGCGGCCCCAACCGCCCCACAGGCGGGTGTACAACTCCGTGATGGTGCGGCGGTAATCCAGGGTGTGCTCGGTGAGGAACACGGCCGCCAGAAACAGCAGGTCATAGCGGACGTGTTCCGGCCACTTGATGAGCTGGCGTCCGTCGCAGACTTCCGCCACCAACTCGGCCACCGCCTGCGCGACGATGGCGTCGAGATGGTGGGCGAGCGTCCAATACTGACGGTAGGCGCCGCCACTGTCCAGGCTCACGCCGCCCCGTCTTTTGCGCCGATTGCTCTGCTCCATGGCCAAGCGCCAGTTCTCGATGTACGCGTTGAAGTCTTCGTAGGGGACCAAGAGCGTGCGATCGCCCGGATTCGCCTCGTTGTGCCGCGCGATAGCCTCCGCCAAGGCCAAGCGCATGGCCGTCTTCCCGCTTCCCTTGAACCCGAACACGATGGAACTCTGATTGCCCGGCGGCGAACCGCAGAACTTGCTCCACTCCGGGTGGCCATAGGGCGATGGACTGTGTTGATAAAGCCGCACCAAGACCTCGTCGCCCTGCGCTTCCTCCGCGCTGGCGAACGGATCGGTTTGCAGCCCGTGGCGGTTGAGAAAGTCTTCCAAACGCATCCCAAAAACACTCCTGGGTTGTATTCATCACGCGGATGGCCCGTCCCCCCGATACTCCGGCGTCCAGCCGGCGGGACACGGCGCTAAACGATGGCCGTACGCTAGCACATTCCCGCCAAGGGGATCCATTGCCCCGCCGGATTTCTCCATTCGAAGGCGGCGCGGGAGACATCACAGAAAGAACGCCGGGAAAACACAGCCGTTGCGCAGGGTTTTCCGGTCCGCTTCCCGGCTACATTGCCTCCTGTTCAAGGCGCGAGAACGCGCCCATCGCATCAACGGCACAGGAGGCATTTGACTATGGCGCGGCGAAACAAAGGCGAACGCTATGGCCTTCGCATTCCCCAGGCGGTCATGGAGCGGCTCACGGTAGAGGAGGGGTTCTGGCGGGAAAGCCCGCGGGAGGTGGAACAAGGTCTGCAAGACGGCGTGCGCAAGGCCGAGTTGCTGGTGTGGGTGAAACGGCGCATGGAAACCCGGCTCACCGAACGCGAGGCGCAGTGCATCCGGCTCCATTACTTCCAGTCCCATAGCTTTCGGGCGATCCATGCGCGCACCGGCCTGGGCTTGGCGACCGTCCACCGGGCGATCCGGCGGGGCGTGAAGAAGCTTCGGCAAGCGGCGGCGGAGGAAGGCGTGGGGTGGGAGCGCGGGCCCCGGAAGGAAAGATAAGGCGGGGATGAAGAGAAGGCGCGGCGGGCTGTACCATAAGCGCCGCCACGCCTTCTCCTGCGCATTCCCAAGAAAAGGAACGCGTCCTTGCACTTCACGTGGCGGGGCTTATCCGATGCCCGCCATGAAGGGAATGATCCGGTGAACTTGAGTGCCCATCTTCCCAGCGTGTTCGGGGTCGCCGGGATCAAGCCATTGAATGGGATACCGTTCATTATACCGGATGAATTCCACGTGGCCGTCCATGAACAAGACGTTGCTGCCGCTAGGCGTGTGGTTGAAATTCAACATACCGGCCTCATCGCGCATCCACGCGGTCGCCACGTCGTGACCGCCGGGACTCCAGGAATCATACATCACGGCGATGCTGCTTTGCGCTTCGGCGCCCGCCGCCGGGTTGTTGATGTCCGTGATGAAGAAGCGTTCGATACCATCCCGAAGACGCGGATACGTCGAGGGGAGCACGGAGCCATCGTCGTCAAGCGGATAATCGGGGATGGGGATCTGCGCGCTGAAGTTCTGGAACCAGTTGGTTGTCCGGTTCGGGATTACGATATCCACTTGGCCCCGGTGTGTGAAGACCTCGACGCGATGCCACTCCTGGGGAGCGCCGCAGTTCTGGGGCGTTCCCCATAGATAGCGGTTGTCGGTTGGGGTTTGATCCCACCGCGTGTAATCGTACCACCCCGCGATGACCTGCATGACGTCGGTGAGTTGCGAAATGCTGTTTGTTGCGTAACCGACATAGGCGTACGATACCGGCGTGGAGAGGTATGCCGCGTTCGTGTCCTTGCACTCCTGGGTGTTGCCGATCTCACGCGCTTGCTGGTACTGAACCATTTCCTGGAACTGCGCCTGCAAATCGTCGTCAAAGCCCACTTGATCCGAGGAATACGCTCGAGCGTCGGACGGACACACCTTCAGGGCGATGTCGGTCCAGTAGTCCGGATAAATGGCTTCACCCGCGAATCCGGCGTTCGCCCCGGTGGTCACATTGGACTGTTGTTGTGGCGGGAAATACTCCCCGCGTGATTCGTTCGAGTACATCGCGAAGATCTGACCGAACTGGCGCAGATTGTTCGCGCAGCTCGCCCGGCGCGCCGCTTCCCGCGCCCTCGCCAGCGCTGGCAGCAGGATCGCCGCCAGGATGCCGATGATGGCGATCACCACCAGCAATTCGATCAACGTGAACCCCTGTTTTCCCTTGCGCATGTCATCTATCTCCTTTGACAGATACTATTCGTTCTCGACGGCCCTGAACCCACCTATAACCACGGCTCCACCAAGAGC
>SKRY01000009.1 GCA_007118235.1 Candidatus Hydrogenedentota bacterium
CGTGCTCGGGCTGACAGGGGGTGTAGACGTTGAACAGGGCCGGCCGCTTGCTTTGCAAGCCTTGGATGAAGCTCTCGATGAGATGGGCGCTGTGCGACATGCTTCCCTGCAAGATGTACGCCGTCCGATGACCCATGCCAATGAGGCTAATCTCCTTGCGGATCTCCATCTTTCCGTGCTGCGCGGCGCCGTACTGCGCCATGTCGGAGATCTGTCCCGTGAAACCGGACGTACACGCCTGGCCGCCGGTGTTCGAGTAAACCTGCGTGTCCAAGGCCAGCACCTTCACCGGCTTGCCCGTCATAAGCATCCGGGAAAGATTCTGGAATCCGATGTCATACAGGGCGCCATCGCCGCCCACCGCCACCACCGGCGGACACAGATGGAATTCCTCGTCCGTGAACTGGCGCCAGTCAAACCGCTTGAAGAAGTCCTCGTGGGTCGAGGAATCGTAGTCGTCTTCCAGTTCGAGTTCGGCCATGCGCACGGCCTTGAAACCCTCGGCCATCTTCGCCATGTGCCCCTCGAAAATGCCCATGGCCACGGAGGTGCAGTCCTGGAACAGGTGGTTGGACCACGGGAACGGATAGGGGTTGAACGGGAACGTGCTGCCCCACACCGAGGTGCATCCCGTCGCGTTGATCATGCCCATGTTGGCGCGCCCCGTGCCCGTGACGCCTTCCGTGTAACGCCAGTGCAGCTTCTTCAGCTTGGAGAGAATGCCGGTGACGCGGGTGAGCCACTCGCTGTCGATGACCTTGGCCACGCGGCCATCCTCGAGCGCGGAGGTCAGGTTCGACACCGTGAGATCGCGGTCCTTCATCGACCCCAACGCGTTCTTCAACGCGTCCACATTCCCCACGTCCATGCTCTCGGCGATCTTCAGGCGAATGTGCCGTTCGAGACTCTCGATAAGCTCTTCCAGCCGTTGCACGTGCTGGCGCACACGCGGTTGCATGAGCGCTTCGACGGTGGCCGTAAAGAGATGGACAACTGTTTTCTCGCCGCAACCCATGCAGGCGCCGTCGCCGCCGACCACCGACTTGTAGGCCTGTTTGTCCAGCAGAAGATTCTCAAGGACACCGATGCCTTCCTCAAGATCGTCAATCTGCATGAACTCGGACCGGGTGTTTGGAAGCCGCAGCCAGAATTCCCAGTTCTCGCGAAGCGTTGCGACGCTCTCGTCGGTTTGGGTGACGGCCTTCAAGGCATCGTCATCGCATACACGGATACATTCATTGCAGCCCTTGCAGGCGTAGGGGTCAATCGTTATGGACAACAACCCGCCGCCGCCTTGCTGCTGCTTCTCTCTCGAGGTGTAGAAAGGTTTCGTGACAGCGAACTTGAAGTCCCGGACCTCTTCCTCGAACCGGGCGCATTCTTTTTCGAAGTCTTGCTTATCTTGCCCTTCAAGACGGCTTTCGTTCCTTGTTTCGTGGAGGGCCTCCAAGAGTTGCGAGGTCACCGTGCTGCTTTCGCCGCCCGCGTCGATGTGGGCGCGAAGCTTGCGCTCAATGACGGAAACCGACTTGCGCAGGTGCTTCGCCGAGTGCCCTTTCTCTTCCATGCCGCTCACGACCGCGCTCAACACGTCCGGAATCTTGTGGACCAAGCCGGGGATGGCCGAATCTGGACATACGGTCCAACACTCGCCGCACCCCGTGCAGCGCTCGGGGATCCATTCGGGATGCTCGAAACGGATGGCCGTCATGTCCCGGAACACGCCCGTGACCATGGGCATGAGGCTTTGCGCCATGTAGGGATCCGTGAGGTTGTCGCCACCCGCGCCAGTGCTGTAGAGATAACCGTTCTGCTCCCAGAACCGGTGGATGTCGGTCGACTTGGACTTACTGGCCGGCAGCCGCTTTAACATGGTGGGAAGCGGTTCGGCCTTTCGCATGGCCTGCTCGCCAGCGGCTGCGAGCGGCTTGTTCACCACCTCTTGGCTCTCGTCGTAACCGCGCCGGACCACCCGCAGGTTGTCCTCGACCACTTGCCGGCCCTTCGCGCCGAACTTGTCCTCAAGCTGGACCTCGATGGCCTTGAACAGGTCTTGCTCGGTGAAGCCGGCCTGCTCCATGAGGGGCGACGCCTTGAAGAAGGCCCCCTGGAACGCGATGCCTTGCATGCGGAATTGCAGCTCGGGATCGCTCGCCTCGTCCCGCGCGATCTTGAAGCCGTCCACGTAGAACAGCTTGATGTCGTTCTCCACGATCATCTTCTGGTAGCGCGGCGGAATGTCGTTCCACACCGCTTCCGCGGAATCCCGGTAGCTCTGGATGACGAACGCGCCCCCCTTCTTCAATCCGGCCAAGGCATTCGAGTGGCTGAAAACGTTGGGATCGGGCGAAAGAACCACGTCCACATAGTAGTATTCGCTGTTGATGCGGATGGGTTCGGGCGCGGCGGACAGATAGTAGGTGGTGGGCTGGCCCTTCTTCTCGGAACCGTACTTGGGGTTGGCCTTGATGTGGTACCCAAGCAGATCAAACAGCGTCATGGCCAGGTTCTTGCCTGTCGTGATGGCGCCCCAGCCGCCCACGCTGTGGAAACGCACCGTGATGCTGCCCTCGGGCATGAGGTTCGGATTCTCGGAGCCGCGGACGGACAACTCGCCGATGTTGGGGTAATGCTCAAGGATGTTGTCCTGATGGATTTGCTGCTTGGTGGTGTGGGGCTTCTCGCGGACGAAGTCAATCGACGTATAGAAGAACTTGCGCTTCTCCCCGTCGTCGAGCATGTTCTCGATCGCGCCAATGAGCGCCTCCGGCTGCAAGTCCCGGCTTCCAAGCCCATACACCCCAGAATACATCGGAGACAGGTCCGACAGTTCACGGTAAGTGTCGTGCTTGGGATAGGGAATCGAACCATTGCTGGCGCGTCCGTTCTCCATACACTTGTTGAGGGCGGCCCGAACCTCCCGCATGAGGGGAAGATCCTCGGCCAGGGGCTGGTCGGTGCGTTCAAGCACGGCCACGCCTTTGCGGCCCTTGAGAAGCGGTCCCAACAGA
>SKRY01000183.1 GCA_007118235.1 Candidatus Hydrogenedentota bacterium
CACCAAGAAGTGCCGGTAATGCCGGGCGGTCTCCGGGAAGAACAGGGAATTCGCGAGCCACTCGATGGGCTCCAACCGGTTGCCCCCGCCCCGTAGCCGGGCCAGCATTCCACCGCCTTCCTCTCCGGCGGAGTCCTCGAATCGGAGATTGCCGTTGAGCCGCAGGAGGAGGAACCGGGCGTACGTGGACAACGGCTTAACGCGCCCCCCGTCCTGAATGGGAAGCGTGCCCAGCAGTTCCAGGGTTTCGTCGTTCCACTCGGGAGGCAGCGGCGGCTCCCCGGGGTCGTACCCGTGTATCAGGTCCAGTTCCACATGCTCCCCGGGCTCCATTCCATGATCATGATCATGATCGTGGCCGTGAGCATGGCCGTGGTCGTGATCATGATCGTGATCCGGGGCGGCGTCGAACGGCATGACCTGGCCAGCGCCATCGGGCGCGGGAAGACCTTGGTCCTCAACGGGTTCCGGGGGAACGGGCGCTGTTCCTCCACCGTATGGCGCGGCAAGAGCCGCGAACGCTGTGAGAACGCCCGCGGCCAAGGCAAGCAGGGAAGGAAGCCATCTGATGGTATGTGAACGTGCAGGAGTCATGATCGCGCCGCCCTCTTGCTTTGGGCCCGGAGGTAGTTCACCAAGCTGATGGTGAAATGGATGACCAAGCCCACGGTGATGATGATGCTAGCGTACAAGGGAATCTGATCGGCCGGATTGCGCACCACGGCGAACGTCGAGAAGAGGGGATCGTTCGGCGCGGCATCGGCGGGTCCCCACGAGGCCTGATAAAGCGTATAGCCCTCGTGACGCAAAGGCTCGTTCATCGCGATGTGGATTTCTTGCTCCATGCCATCCTGAATCTTGGTGATGTCGCTGGAGAATCCAGCGGCCATTTGCGTGCGGGGATGGAGTTCGCGCGTGAATTCGTCCAGGCGCACCGTGAACGGAAGCTCGAACTGCCTCTTGCGCAACTCGATGGCCCACTCGGCGCCATCAGCCGTCTCAAACGTAAATGCGGGATACTCGGGGATGCCCCACAGGATGCCCTCGCGACGCTCCTCCGCGCCGTCTTCGTGGACCGTGATATACGCCCCCGCGATATTGGCCTCCATCGCCTGCTCTTGCGGGCGGGAGCGCAGAAACTCGCCGTCCACCACGCGCGCGTCCGGCGGCGGGTTACCCCCTGCCGAAAGGATATCCGCGTTGGGCAGGTATCCGCTCAGCACCAGCTCGAAAGGCCACTCCTCCCTGTGAAAAGGCCGGTGATCCTCCGTACTCAAGCCGGTGAACTTCTCGCCTGGAATGAGATACGTGGCGGTCTCGCCATCCTCATGCTCCTCGGAGACCGCGATCTCCCACTCATAGTAACTCACGAACACGTTGGAGGCCTCCCCCTCGAACAACGTGAGATGGCCGCTGCTGGACATTCGATGCTCAACGAATCCACCCAGCAAGAGCACGAGGATGCCAAAGTGCCCGACAAGCACGCCCGTCTTCTTCCAGCCCTTCCGCGCACGCACGATGCCGCCGCACAAGAGATTGATGAAGAGCAGGCTCAGAATCAGATAGCCGCCAGGCAAGGGCACGGGGATCGTGTCGAACAGGGAGAACGTGACCACCATCGACTCGAAATAGCGTTGCTGGACCTCGTAAATGCCGTGGTTCATCTGTTCCAGCGTGCCGAGGAAGGTCAGGAGCAACAGGAAGAGGATCAATACGCAGGAAAGTCCATAGGAAGAGAAAAAATCGAGGGTGTATTTCAGAAGCTTCATGCAAGTCACCCGCTGTGAGCTGCCGCCGCGCAACGAACGGCAGGAAATTCGAATACCGCTTGAGGCTCATCGCCTGGGAGTGGGGAGGGCGCCCCACCATGCACACCCATCATACTTCAGATAAAGCCGGTTTGCTATCCATTCCCTCCGCAGAGCGCAGGGAGTCACGCCATTGTCTGGAGGGAGACGGTGCGGCCTCCGGCGAAAACAGGCCGATGACCTTCACGGCGCTCCCCCAAGAATGGGTGCTCGCGGCACGCGGGGTGAACGCCATTCCAGCCATCGGCAGCGAAAGAATAGCACACTCTCGCCATTACAAGTCAATACGCGAATCATGCCCATCGAAGGATGTGGCGCCGCCCGTCAAGCCGTCTCAGCGCCAACCCGCGATTTGCATCCCACGGCGCCATATGCTACCATGGCGCCTGGTTAGCAACACGCCCTCCGCGTACCCGTAGCTCAATTGGATAGAGTGCTTGGCTACGGACCAAGAGGTTGGGGGTTCGAGTCCCTCCGGGTACGCCATTCATAAACCCTTCCGAATCAACGACTTACGTTGATTACCCGCCAAAGGCGGCGCGGCTGTGATCCAAGGCAAAATGTGGCAGGCGCCACTTTTTGATCCGAGGAGGCCGCGCCGATGCCTAGGAACATGTCCAACCCGTCCCCTCAAAGTGTGCCCCCACAGGAGCAGTGAAATCGCGTCAGGTCCGGAATCGTCATGCCCTGTAGCAACTTTAACACCATGCGCTCGTAGCTCTTGAGATAGCCGCGCCGGCCCGGAGCAAACTCCTCCTTAACGTGGCGCATCGCTCGGCGTATGTCGGCCGCACGAGGCAATGTGACCGCAACACCCGAATCGTGCTACGTCAATTCCAGCGGCTCAAGCGGATGCCGGCGCTCAGTGGAAGTCGCGGCTCCGGGGAGTGGCGGGGCCGGCGTCGAGTTTGGGGATCCAGAGTTTGTGGGCGATGAGGTGGAGGATGCCGGATTCGGCCTGGATTTTGCCGGACACGCCTAGGAATGAGGCCGTTTTCACTAGAAGTTTGTGTTTTCGGTATACATTCTCCCACACCACGACATTGACGAAGCCGGTCTCGTCTTCCAGGGTCATGAAGATCACGCCGTTGGCCGTTCCGGGGCGTTGGCGGCAGATGACGAGGCCAGCGTAACGCGCGTGGCGGCCGTTGGGCAGTTCGCGCACGCCGGCGGCGTTTGGCAGGCCGCGCGCGGCGAGTTGA
>SKRY01000212.1 GCA_007118235.1 Candidatus Hydrogenedentota bacterium
AGTGAATTACCGCGTCGAGGTTGAAGCCAATTCCGGGGATTTTGTTGTTCGCGGGCCGGGCGGCGGCCGCTTGATTCGGGCGCTCCGCTTTGTCCTGGAGTTTTTCGGACGCTATCCCGCCACGGATGGGGCGCGCCTCCGGCTTCACGTGCGCCCGGACAGCCCGCATGGCATGGCCTGTCTCCAGGTCACGGCCGAGGGAGGCGCGGCGCCAACGGAAGACCTCGCCGCGGCGTTTCAACAGTACCAAGCGCCTCCGGAAGCGCCATGGGCGTTGTGCCTTGCGGCCGTGCGGAGACAACTGGAAACCTTCGGCGGCGGAGTCGAATTCGGACGGCGCGAGGATGGGGCCTTTTTTGTGGCTTTCCGGCTGCTCAAGGCGGCATCCGCGCCCCCTCGTCATCCTCTTCCGTCCTCCCCGGCCGAGGATGACGCCGGTCTGGATGCAAGCGCGCCCAGAGCCTGCCAGGCCAATCTTGGCGCCATTGAGCCGGAGACCGCGCTCGAGCCGCCTGCCCAAGAAGAGGCGCCGGCATTCGAGGCCAGCGCTGGCCCCGGGTGCGGCGCGCAAGACATCGATGCCCCGGCCTCTGATGAGGACGCGTTTCAGGTCGCGGAGTTTCCTCGCATGGAGCCTGGCGCGCGGACGTGGGGCGCTGTTCAGCGGCGGCGGGAAGCCAATGGACAAGCCGCGCCGGAGGACGCCTCCAGCGGGGTGAAGGCGAGCCAAGGGGAGACGCGCCGTGCGCCGAAGGTCTTGGTTGTGGATGACGACGAGGACCTGTGCGACATCCTTTGCGAGACATTCCGGCAGCGGGGCTATGCGGTTCAAACGGCGTCCGCCAGCGCGAGCGCGCGGCCGCTTCTCAAGGAGGGCGATGTGGACGTGGTTCTGCTAGATATCCCCACGGCCGCCCGCGCGATGGACACGCTTCCGCGGTGGCTGAGCGAGGCGCGGGACGCCACCGGCGTGATTGTCATGACCACGCATATCAACGAAGAGGACCACAAGAAGATCGTCGCGGCGGGCGCGCGGGCCTGCTTGGCCAAACCGTTTCATATCGCGCGGTTGCTGAGCGAGGTGGAGGAGGCCGTGTCCGCGCGTCAAGACGATCGCTGAGAACGGCGCAGCAAGGGCAATGCGCTGCCTAGGGCCATGCCAGCGAGCGACAGGGCGATGCCCCAGCGATGACTGGCGGGCGTGTATCGGAAAACGATTTCGTGCTCGCCTTCTGGCAAGGCCACTGCCCGGAAAGCGTGGTACGCCGGGATCATGGGAACCCGCTCTCCATTGAGGGTGGCGCGCCAGCCCGGATAATATGCGTCGGCCAACACCAGCATCGCGGGGGCGGGCGCGTTGGCGGATACCGTCACGGTGTTATTGGTCCGCGCGACAACTTCCGCTTTGCCCCGTCCGCCGGCGGGATCGGGCGTGAATCCATCCGGCGGCTCTTTTTCAAGCAAAACCGTTTTGGCGGGGTCAAAATCCGGTTCGAGCATCCGCGCGAACAACGCGTCCACGTCCTCAGGTACTTCGTGGCGCCCCGTCAGAAACGCCCGGGGCAAGGCGGCTTCGTTTCGGTAGATCGTGATGCCCTCCAGTTCCGCCTCAAGAGTGAAGCGTTCGGGATGTTCTTCGAGGGGAAACATGGGAGGGTAGGCGGGGTTGTGCAAGATGTGCGTCACCGCCCGCACCGGCTCCGGATTCCCCCAGACTTGCTGCCCCAAGGTCTCTTGAAACCGGATAATCCGCGCGGGACAGAGACTGTCGTAGCCCAGCCATTCCTCAATGCCGCAGGAGGGCAGAATGGCCGCCGGGATGCCCGCCTCGCCCGCGGCCACCCGGATGGGACCAGGTTGCTCGCGGAGGTAGTCCGTCACGGCTGTGTCCGGGAAGACATGTTCCGCGGGCAACGTGGGATTGAGGTTGCGGTTGTGAACGAGCAAGTCCGCGCTCCATACCGCTAAGGCCAGGATAGGGACTAGCGCGTAGATGCGGTTGCGCCAGGGACCAGAAAGACGCGCATGGGATGCGGCGGCGGGCAGTGCGAGGACAATGGCGCTTAGGCCAAGAAACAGTGCGGCTAACCCGATTTGCGTGCGCGTGTATGCTTCCAAGCCCTCGAACCGAATCCGGCCCTCGAAAAACACCCAGGCCGTCATCACCACCGCCGCCGCAAGGCTGGCCACTATCCCGGCGGGCCAAAGCTGACGCCAGGCGCGGTCTTGTTCCAGCCAAACAGCGATGCCCATGACGCCGAGCAAGGGAAGCGCAAAGATCGCGAACGTACAGTGGTAGCCGATGTGCATATGGTTAAAGCCGGGGAGTTCGTGAACCCACTGGAAGGGCGGAGCCTTAAAAGCCAGCAAGAAGCTCACGGCCGCCGCTCCCGTAAGGGCATGGCCCTGCCGGACGCGCACGGTGGCGCGTTTGCCATGGGCCAGGAGCAGGGCCGCGCCGCACCACGCCAACATGCCGCAGTACAACATGCTGTGGTAGTTCGCGTTGTTCTCGCCCCAGTGATTGCCGTCCGTGGCCGCGCCAAAGAACCGGGGAACCCAAAGAGACACGGCGGCCCCTGGCATAAGCCAATCCACGTCAGGGGTCCCCGGCCGATCATCGAGCGTGCCCGTGTTCGCCAAGTACTCAAGGAACGGCAAGACCAATCCCATTGCCGTGAGCAGGGCCACTCCCCACGCGGCCACTCCAACCCCGGCGGTCAGGGCGGCCGTCTTCCACTGCGGGCGGTCAAGCGCCAGCCGAAAGACGAAATATAATGCGAGGCCGAGTCCGGCGGCGAACGCGGTCTGAGGATGGCCCGCCAAGAGCATCAGCGCGCCGCCCAGGAGCAACGCGTAGAACCCCCGGTACAGCCGTTGCTGGACAATCCACTCGGTTCCAAGGAACGCAATAGGCAGCCAGGTAGTCACCTCGGTCTGCGTCCACTGGGCCCATGCGAGATTGTAACTGGCCAGCATCCACGCGGCGGCGGCGACGCGGGCCATGGG
>SKRY01000125.1 GCA_007118235.1 Candidatus Hydrogenedentota bacterium
GGGGGACACGGACCGAGCTGTTCGGCGAGCTTGACATCTTTAGCTACCTCGGCAGTCTCAACATGCCCTTGGACTGGAAGACCCAGATCGAGCGCCGGTGGTATCCCGGCGACCGGGCGGTCATCACCTTGTACGAAGGCCCCGCGTTCCGCCAGCGCATCGTGGACGAGGTTACCTATTCGGAGTGGGACATCATCAACCGGTCGCCGGATAACGTGTTGGATGCCGCTGCGCATGGCCGGCCCTCGCTTAACATTCAGTATCCCACGCTGTGGCCGCCGAACACGATGGGAGTGGATTTCTATAAGTCGCTTGAGCGCAAGCATCCCTTCTACCACGGCGACACGGTGGGCCGGACCAACCGGTGGCAGGCGACAGACGGCGCGTACGACGACTGGGCGCCAAACATGGGCGCGTACACGCGCATTGAAGATACGCCCGGCAATTTCGTTCCCGTGCATTGGTTTAACCTTGGGGTGGACAACGCGGTGCGCCGCTATGGGCACGCGATGTCGGGATCGCCCTTGCGTCCGAACATCACGCAGCGGCTCATCGAACAGCGCGAATATGAAGCAGAAGGCGTGGATCACCCTAACATGCCGCATCTCGCCACGAGCGACAACTGGGGCGAAGGGTTTGATCCCGAGACGTACACGCGGATGGTGGAGACGCCGGAGGATCTCTGGTGGGCGTTCGACCGGTCGGTCATGCAGAGCAAGGCCTACACGGGCCCCGGCGATTTGATGGGTTTGCCCTACTTCGCCATGACCCGACGCAATGTTCCCGGCGACCCCAATACCCCGGCACTGAACTTGCCCTTTGGCGGATCGCGCGCGGACGGCGCCCTGGTGGGCCAGAAATACACCGACGATTTGCCCGCCATCACCAACAATTTCGCGCCGGACAGCATCCAATTGACAGCGGCCCAAGCCGAATTCGAGCCGGTGTTGCCGACGGCTGCGGACATTCTGGACGATCCCGATTTGGCCGAGTGGCTGGCCACGGAGTTGCCCCAGGCGTGGCGGCCCGTGCATCTCTTTGAGTTGCTCGATGACCTGGACGATGAAGTCCAGCATGATGAGCCGTTCACGCCGTTCTACCTGTTTCAGCCGCCGCCAGCCGATGCCCAGCCCGAAGGTCCGCTGATCCGGGATGGTGAGTTGGACTTGCCGCGCTGGCCGCTGGAGAACCGGCGCGTGATGTTCGTCTCCGGCAACCTGGAAGGGTTCGAGGCGGATCCCTACGCGGAGGATGATCGCGAGACGATCGCCGCCGCCGAGGCGTTCTTGCATTGGGGCGCGGAGGATGGCCTGGTCAACGGCGAATACGACGTGTACATGGCCGTGGCCGAGGACCTGGACCCCGTGCGCCGGGCCGACCTGGAACTGCGGGCCTGGAGCGTGGACCAGGGGCTGGGCGAGGAATCGCTCTTGACGCCCGAAGGCCACGCCTTCATGGAGACCGAGGCCGCCACGGAACAGGTGGACATCGCGCTGGACGCGCAACTTTTCACCGACCAACAAGGCGACCTGGTGAATCCGTCGGCGGCCAACCGCGGCAATGGCTTCGGCGAACTGCGCGGATTGCGGCCGGACAGCGACGGGCTCGTGCGGCTGGGCACGGTGCGCATCGAGAACAACTACCTCGGTCTGCACCTCCGCAATTGGACGCCGCGCAACCGGCTCGCGCGTTTCTCGCGCGTGATCCTCACGCCTGCTCACCGCACCGCCGGCCCGATTAACATCAACACCGCCCGGACGGAGCGGGCGCCAGGGCATGGGACCGGGGCGATTCGGCTAGATAATAATCTGCAGAATCTCTTCAATGTGATGGAAGGGATTCCGGGGCTCTTGACGGAGCCGTTCTCGCCCCTTACCGCCGCCGCCGCGCGCCAAGGCGCTCCGCCTATTGAGCCGTCCTCGGAATGGATCGTGCAGTCCGAGACCGAAGGCGCTTTGCCGCGCGCGCTGCGTATCGGCCACAACGCGCCCGAGTGGCCCGATGGCCGCTACTACCGCTATCCCTCGGACTTGGTCAGCGTGAGCGATTCGGAGTTGCTCATGGACGGCGAAGGCCTTTACCGGCCCGTGCTGAGTTTGTTTGATGATGGCGAACTCAGTGATCGCGACAACCGCGCCCGGCGTTTCGACGAGATGGCGTACCGGTTCTCGCGCATGGGCAACTTGATATCGACGCGCAGCGATGTGTTTGAGATTACGGTCACGGCGCAGATCGGATATGTCGAGGATCCGCACGTGCCGGGCAACAATTACCGGACCAGTTTCGTGCCCGAGGCCGAGCGGCGGGTTCGGATGGTGTATGAGAGGTGAGGGACATCCCCCTTGATCCCCCTTCCAAGGGGGAACGTAGCGCCGCCTTCCAGGCGGCTATGCCGGCAAGATGCCGGCGGTACGTTGGGCGGTTGACATCCCCCTTGATCCCCCTTCAAAGGGGGAATCGTGCCGGCAAGATGCCGGCGGTACGTAAGGGGATGCGCCAGCACGAAGGCGCAAAGGATGGCATAATTCCTCCATGAGGGATTACGAGGCTAACGGAAGCAACCCAGGGCGGCGCGGGGCCGCCGGCAGGGGTAAGGAGCGCGAAGTTGATGTGTAGACCAAAGACCCGGGCGTACGTTCTGTCAGCAGTTCTAGGCGGGATCCTGCTCCTTGCCGGCATCCTTGGCGCGGCGCCCGCCGGCGCCCAGGATACCCGCATCTTCGTGGTGGGCAGCGAGTATCAATTCGAGGCGTTCGAGGCGGATATCTTCGAGACTTTCGAGACCTTGGACCAAGACCTGGTGGATCGCGCCATCGTGGAGCAAGTCCGGGAGATTTGGGTGCTGCCGGGCGAGTACAACGTGGGTATTGGTTTGCTGATACCGCAAGACGCCGTGCTCACCATTCGTGGCGTGCATAGCGCGCCGGAAGAGCCGGAAAACGATAACGGCGACCCCAACGACAACAACGATAACGATAACAACGACGATAATGGCAACGACAACGAC
>SKRY01000379.1 GCA_007118235.1 Candidatus Hydrogenedentota bacterium
CGTGGTCATCTCGGGGCCGTCCAGACCATAGACCTCGATCTCGGTCTCCGGCGGCAAATCGCGGACATGGAATGTCTTCTCGTCCCACTCCATGGCCTTGTCCATGACCTCTTGACTACTCATTCCCTGGCCACCGGGCGGAAGGAGCCTCCCGTCTTCATCGTAGAGGCGTATAAGTATGGCATCGTACAGTGAGCCGGAAGCATAATTGTACGCCATTCTGAGCGACGATTCCGCCAGGATACGCACCAAGGCCTCGCGCGCAGTGACCCCTTGCAGGTTCAGGGTGATTTCCGCGCGCTCGTGAAACGCTTCCGGCGGCAATTCCAAGACCTGAATACCCGGGGGGTAAACGGCCAGGTAGCGGCTGGAACCCGGATCGGCGTTGACGGCGTCTTCAAGGGCCTTGAGGGCTTCCCAGACGGAGGCGTCCTCGACGCGCAGGTCAATCACGCGGTCCAGGATCGTCTCTCTCCCCTCGACCGGCGCGACGTACAGGATCCCGTCCTCCTTGAAGACCTGAAAACGCCCCTCCGTGACCGTCAGAAAGCGGCGGAAGGCTTCGCCAAGCGTTTCCCCTTCCTCCACCACGAACGAGGCGTCCGGAATACCCAGTTCGCGGCCCTCTTGGGGTGTCCAATTGCTCTCAAAGCTCAGGGGTTGTTTGGGAAACGCGTCCCGGATCGCGCGAAAAGCGGCCCAGAGCCCGCGCTCAAGGCTGCGCTCCGTGTCCCGTTCCGCCCGTTGGTCGAGAAGTTCCGTTTCTTCGACGCCGAGTTCCTCTTCGGCGTGCGCCAGCGCCACGGCGCCTGCCATGGCCACGGAAAGCACGGCCGAACACAAAAGCGTTTGCAAAGGGTGATGTGATTTCATGATACGAACCTCCTCCTGTTGTTGTGTGCGCTTCTTCTTGATAAGCATGGGTGTTTTGTCCAGCAGGCGAGGAGCGCCTCTTGGGCGATATCCTCGGCGTGTTGGTGAGAGAGCCCGATATGCTTCGGGCGGGCGAGAAGGGTCTGGCGGGCGCGGACTTCGGACGGGAATGTGGGGGCGCGTGATGCGGGGATCATATCGAAACCCTCCCTTTTGCGCGCGATGGCGAGAAAACAAGTAAAAACCATCGCTCCTCCTATAACCTAGCACAAACATGGATAGCTGTCAATACCAGTTAACTTGATATTGTTGTGTTGATTTGAAATGATTTATCGTTCAGTTATACATGGGTGCCGCGAGCAAGGCCGGCGAGACGCCGGCGCTACGAATTGCTCGACCTCTTGAACGGGCCGGGGGATGTAAGCACCCGGCGCATCACCCAAACCAACGCCTGGACGGAACGGTATGTCTTGATCCATGGCGGAGGGAGGCGTAGCATGAGGTAGGGTGGGTATCGAACCTGACGGCCTGTCCGGTGTCCAAGGGAGATAGGAAATAACGGCGGCGGGACGCGAAAGGAGGAGATCATGCTGGCGCGAATCTGGAGTCTTTCGATCCTATGGCGTGGCGCGGCGGTTTTGGTGATTGGCGCAATTGCGGCGCTGAATGCTTCGGCCTCGCCGTTTATGCCCCCGCCGCCGCACTCGTATCCGTTGTCCGCGGTGGCGTTGTCGCCGGATGGGTCCCGGCTTGCGGTGGGGCTTCCCGGCGGCGGGGTGTGGCAGCGGGGCGAGCCCAAGGGGCGAATCGTGGTATGGGACGCAACCGAGGGAACCCACCTGCACATGCTGGAGGGTCACGAGGAGGATGTAACCGTCTTGGCGTTTTCTCCGGATGGGGAATACTTGCTTTCCGCCTCGCACGACCAAACCGCCCGGTTATGGGACGCCGCTGAATTCGAATTGGCCGACGTCTTGGCTGGCCATGAGTCCTCGATTCAATCCGTGGCGTTCTCCGCCGATGGCGCCTACCTTGTGACCTGCGGCGCCGACGCGACGGCCCGTTTGTGGGATGTGGAAACGGGGAATCACCTGATCACGTTCATTCCGTCCGCCCCCGGTCCGCACAGGCGGCCCATGCCCGTGCTCTCGGTGGCATTGTCACCCGAAGGCGCCTATGTGCTCACGGGGGATGGCAGTGGGGGTGTCTGGTTGTGGGATGCCGGTACGGGGGAAGCAATCCGGAGCTTCGAGGAAGGCGAGGGACGCGGAAGGTGGGAGAATCATCCCGTTACCTTTTTGGCGAACGGCGATCTCGTGGCCTCGCGGAGACCGGGTTCCTTGATTCACATCTGGGAACGCGACACGGGAACTCTCGTCGAAGAGCGAAGCGGCGCCGAGGGAGGAGCGCCGATGTGGTTCTCGCACGGCGGCGCCTATGGGGCCGCACGGGTGAGCCGCGATGGGGAGGTTGTGGTTACCGAGCTTGAAACCGGCGAAATCGTTGGCCGGACAGGGAAGAGCGAGACGGGGAATGTCCGCGGCGTGGCCTTCTCGGCGGACGCCGAACGAATCGCCGTGGGGACCCGCGAAGGCGTCGTCCATCTCTGGGATACCGCCACGGGCGATCGCATTAACGTGTTTGATCATCACCGTTTCCGGGAAGACGTGGAGATTGACGCGCATCCAAGGTTTGACGAACGATAACGACGACCAAGGAGTACAACGAGCGACTGTGGTGACGTAACGCAGAGAAAGGAGGAGATCATGTTGTCACGATTCGGACGCCTTTCGAGCGTATGGGTTGGCGCGATGGTTTCGGTGATTGGCGGGATGGCGGCGCTAGGCGCCTCGGCGTCCCCGGTTATACTCCCGCCGCCCCCGCCGCCGGAGTCGTATCCGCTTTCCGCTGTGGCGTTGTCGCGGGATGGATCTCGGCTTGCGGTTGCGCTTCCCGGCGGGCCCAGTGGCCGAATTGCGATATGGGATGCATCCGAGGGAACCCATCTTGAAACGCTTGACGAACACGAAGAAGAGGTAACGGCCTTGGCGTTCTGCCCGGAGGGCGAACATTTGCTTTCATCGGCTCGCGACCGGACGGTCCGGTTATGGGATGTCGCCACGTTCGA
>SKRY01000314.1 GCA_007118235.1 Candidatus Hydrogenedentota bacterium
ATCCCCAAAAGGTATCTAATGTCGCCTACTATATTGACCACAATTTAGATATCAGGATTCGGAATTATGCTGTAAAAATACTGATTTCGCACGTGGAATTCTTCACAGAAACGGGTTTAAGAGACCTTCTTGAGCGAACTAACACTCCTTACTTTGATGAAATGTTTGAACCGCTATAATTTGAAATGCAGGGCGGATGACAAAAAGAAAAGGGCAATGCCAGTGG
Source organism: Candidatus Hydrogenedentota bacterium (assembly GCA_007118235.1). Lineage (GTDB taxonomy): Bacteria > Hydrogenedentota > Hydrogenedentia > Hydrogenedentales > SLHB01 > SKRY01. Next base: position 227 of record SKRY01000314.1, read on the forward strand.
TTGCCAGTTTTCCAGGGGTATTGCGTGTTGGCGCACGCTGCAACCCCTGGCTATCTTCTGTCATCCGTGCCGGGATGGATTTGTAGTTCAAATCGACCCCGCAGGGGGCATAGATAATAGCCAGGGGTTGAGCCCGCTCGCGTGAGCGAGCAGGGCGACACCCCTGGATCCAAGGTCCCCAAAACACGGACCCCGGCAGGGGTCCCAGAACCCATACTGCTGCGACCCTGCTGGATGAGGGGTTGTGCAGGATGTAAACAGGCGGCACACCGCCGTATCCAGCAAAGTTTCGGCGGTGCGATACTGGCTTCACCCGCCCAGGGGTGGGCTCTCAAAGCGGCGTAGCAGGATCTCATCCGTGGCGGCGCGGGGACTTTGCGTGGCGAGATAGACCGCCGCGTGGGCCACATCCGCCGGCGTCATCCAGTCCGACTTATCCCGATCCGGCATCGCTTTCCGCGTGAGTTCCGTGTCGAGTCCGCCAGGGCAAATGGAGTGAACGCCTATGTTGTATTCCCGCATCTCCATGGCCAACACCTTGGTCAGGCCATTCAGGCCATGCTTGGAAGCACAATACGCGCCCTGCTCAGGATACGGTTTGACGCCCGCCATGCTTGAAATGTTGATGATCCGTCCGCGCTGGCGCTCCATCATGCCCGGCAAGACGGCCTGTATGCAAAGGAAAGGACCTGTGAGATTGACCTCGAGCGTCCGGCGCCACTCGTCCGTGGGTAACTCGGCCACAGGCTGAAAATGCGCATAGCCCGCGTTGTTGATGAGGACATCGATCGGCCCGAGATCCTTTTCGGCGGTTTCCACCACGCCCTTTATCGCATCCGAGTCCGTCACATCGCACGGAAGCGCCACGGCGCGCCTGCCCATCGCCCGGACCGCTTCGGCCGTTTCGTTGATTTGCGGGATGGAGCGCGCCACGGCCACGATATGAGCCCCTTCCTTGGCGAAGGCTTCCGCCAGTCCGCGGCCAATGCCCCGGCCCGCTCCGGTGACCATTACAATTTGGTCTTCGAGTGACATTCATACTCCTTTCCACACGTAAGCGCACGCCCGAAACACACAGAAGCGGCGGGCCACACCGCATTGTCCGGCCCGCCGCCTCCTCACGAGTTCCGTAGAATACGTGGCGCTCCACGCTACAAACTACACCACGTCGTATTTGCTCAGGTTAAGGTATTCATCCGCGCTGCGATCGGTGGTGGGCTGGTAACCGTCCAGGGGCTTAATCTGATGGTGATACGCGTCGAGGAACCACGAGGGCTGCGGGTAATAGGCGTCCTCGAGTTCCGCGGGCGGCACAATCCAGTCGCGGGCGCCCACGATCGCCACGGGGGCGTCGAGGTAGTCAAAGCCCATCTGCGTCACATTGGCCGCCACGGTCTGAAGGTAACTGCCGCGTTCACAGGCGTCGCTGCCCAGAATAAGCCGGCCGGTCTTCTTCACGGAATCCAGCAGTTTCTCGTAGTTAAAGGGCACAAGACTGCGTCCGTCGATCAATTCCACGGAAAGGCCGTACTCTTTCTCGAAGCGCTGCACGGCCTCCCACGCCCGGTACAGCGTGGCGCCGTAGGTCATGATGGTGAGGTCCGTCCCCTCTTTCACGACCACCGGCTCGCCAATGGGAACCCGGTAGTACTCGGCGGGCACGCCTTCGGGGGCGAAGATTTCGGTCTGATCGTAGAGACGCTGGCTCTCGAAAAAGACCACGGGGTCGCTGCCGCTCAGGGCCGTGGCCATCATCCCCTTGGCGTCGTAGGGCCGGGCGGGGAAGACCACCTTCAGGCCGGGGATATGGGCGCAAAGCGCGGTCCAGTCTTGGGAATGCTGCGCGCCGTACTTGCTTCCCACGGAGACCCGCAGGACCACGGGCATCTGGCAGTATCCGCCCGACATCGCTTGCCATTTCGAGAGCTGGTTAAAGACCTCATCGCCCGCGCGGCCCAGGAAGTCGCAGTACATGAGTTCGACCAAGGCCCGGCCGCCCTCCAAGGCGTAGCCGACCCCGGTTCCCACGATGGCGCCCTCCGAAATCGGCGAGTTAAACAGCCGGTGATAGGGCAAGCTTTCCGTTAGCCCGCGATAGACCGCGAACGCTCCGCCCCAGTCCCGATTCTCTTCGCCGTAGGCCACAAGGCGGGGGTCGTTGTAGAAGTGGTGAATAATCGCTTCGAACAAGCCGTCCCGAAAGCTGACCGCCCGGGCTTCCTTGAGCGTCTTGCCGTTTTCGTCGACGCCCTTGCGCGATTTCTTGGCGATTTGCTTGACGCGCGGGTTCTCTTCCAGCGGAATAAGTACGGCGTCATCGCGGTCCAGGCCAGGCAATTCTTCCTTGATGTCGTTCGAGAAGAGCATGCGGGCCACGCCTTGATGCGGGGTCAGCGTCATGCGCGGGGAGAGGTCATCGTTCGTAGCCAGTTTGCAGGCCGTGGTCACCTTTTCCTTGGCGTAGTTCGCCATCTGTTCGAGCATCGCCTCATCCGCGACGCCGGCGTCCTGAAGCTGCTGGCTGAATTCCTTCAAGGGATCCGCCTGACGCCAACGCTCCATCTCCTCGCGATCGCGGTACGAGGATTGGTCGCTGGGCGAATGACCGGACTGCCGGTAGGTCATCACTTCGAGGAGAATGGGGCCATCCCCTTCTTGGATGGTCTGGATTTTCCGTTTGTACGCGTCCATGACGGCCAATGGATTATTGCCGTCGACGCACTCGGCGTGCATCTTCTCGGGGTTAATTCCGGCGCCCGCGCGCGCGATGCGG
>SKRY01000048.1 GCA_007118235.1 Candidatus Hydrogenedentota bacterium
GGTTATAGATGGCTTTTACGGCGGCTGCCTGGACGGGGAGGGCGTAGTGGGTCTGGGCCTTTTGGAGGGCATTTTGGCCAAGGCGCTGACGCAGGGGCGGGTCCTGGGCGAGTTGCTGGAGGGCTTCGAAGAGGCTCTCCGCGGAGCCGTCAAAGACTAGGCCGTCGGCATTATGGGTGACGATTTCGGGCAGCATGCCGCGATCGGCGACGACGCCGGGAACGCCGAGGGCCATGGCTTCGCGGACGGCGCGGCAGGTCCCGTCGCTGCCGGGTACGAGGTAGACCAGGCAGTTCAACGCCTTCAGCATGGCCACGTAGTCATCGCCGCCGGCGTACCCCGGGAAATGGACATGGCCTTCGAGGCCGAGTTCGCGCACCGGTTGTCGGGCGACTTGCTCTTCCTTGGTGCCCCGGCCCAAGGCGACGGCGCGAGCGTGGGGGTGGGCGTCCGCGAGCCAGCGGATGGCGCGCCAGAAATCCTCGTAATGCCGGTGGGTCTGCATGCGGGCGACGATGCCCACGACAAAAGCGTCCGGTGGGAGGTCCAACTGAGCGCGCCCATCGGGCAATGCGCGCGCAGGATCAAAGCGGCGGGTGTCCACCGCGCCGGGGACCACGGCCATGTGTTCACGGGAAAACCCGTGGACGGCGGCGTCGTGTTCGAGGGCGCCTTGACTGGGCTCAATCAAGAAGCGGGTGCGCCGCAAGATACGCCGTAGGCCCCACATCTTGGGAAAACCGGCGCCGTGGTAACTTGAGCGGACGACGGGAATGCCGAGCGGGGCCGCCGCTGACGCGGCGATGCGGTGGTCGTTGTCGAGGTGGCAGTGGATGAGATCGGGCGGATTTTCCCGCAGATGGCGCCGAAGCGCCCGGACATCCAACCGATTCTTGATGGGATCCAGATGCTTTACGAGGTGAAAGCCCGGGATGGGTTCGATGCCATGGGCGCGGGCCGTGTCAACAACATAGTTGACGCGGCCGGGCGGACCCGGGCAACAGGCGAGGGAGGTCTCCACGCCTTGCTCCCGCAACGTGATGCAAAGCCGGACGGCGGGCTCGGCAGGGCCGGTCCAGCGGGAGTTACTAAAGAGGTGGAGCGCCTTCACGCCGCGGACTCGGCGGTGGGAGCTTCGTCGAAGCGCACGGAGACAAGCTGGGACACGCCCCGCTCTTGCATGGTCACGCCGTAGAGCGCGCCAGCGGCGGCCATGGTCTGTTTGTTGTGGGTGATGACCACGAACTGGCTCTGGCCGGTGAATTCATTGAGCAGGCTGAGGAAGCGCCCGATGTTGGCGTCGTCGAGGGGCGCGTCCACCTCGTCGAGCACACAGAAGGGGCTTGGCTTGGCCTTGAAGATGCTGAAGAGCAGGGCGATGGCCGTGAGCGCCTTCTCCCCGCCGGAGAGGACACTGATGGACTGCGGCTTCTTGCCCGGGGGCCGGGCCTCGATTTCGATGCCGCTCTCCAGGGGATCATCTTCGTTCATAAGGTAAATCCGGGCTTGGCCTCCGCTGAAGAGTTGGCGGAAGTAGACGCGGAAGTTCTCGGCCACGCCCCTGAAGGTCTCCAGGAACATTTCCCGGATCATTTTGTCGCTTCGGGCCACGACGGACATCAGCGTCTCGCGGGCCTTCTCCAGATCCTCGGCTTGGGCCACAAGGAAGTCGTGGCGTTGTTCGAGCGTTTCGTATTCCTCGATGGCGGTGAGGTTCACATCCCCCATGCGGTGTAGTTTGTTACGGAGATCGGTGACCTGCTCTTCCCGGCTTGCTTCATCGTACGCGTCCGTGCCCACATCCTCCGCCGGCAGGGTTTCCAACTCAAGATCGTACTCCTCGCGGATGCGTTGCTCGAAATACGTGACGCGGTCCTCATCCTTGGCCAACGTCATCTCGAGACTGTGCGCGCGGGCTTGGGCGTCCCGGCTCACCTCGCGCAACGCGCGCAAGCGCTTTTCGAGGGCGTCCGTTTCGTCCAATAGCCCCTTTCGGCCGCCCTCCGCCTCTTGGGCCCGCTGGTGCGCCGCTTCCCGCTTGGCCTGGAGTTCCTGAAGCCGTTGCTGATTCGCCTCAATCGCCTCCTGCAACTCACCTTGGCGCTCCTGCAAATCACCCGCCGTGTTCTGGCGCTTCTCGGCCTCGGCCACGGCATTGTCGTGCTCGTGCCGGAGGCGTTGGGCTTCGCGCCGGGCTTCCTCGCAGCGCTGCGTCAACTCGGCGTGCCGCACGCGCAGATCGGAGAGGGCCTTGCCGCACGCGGCCAAGGTCTGCCGGGCTTGGTTGGCCGCTTCCTGGGCCTCGGCGATTCGGGTTTGCAGGGCCTCGTCGCTACTGTCGAGATTACTCATCTCGGCGAGGGCGGTCTCATGTTTTTGGGCGAGTTCCTGACGCCGCCCCAGGAGAGTGTTTCGCTTGTGTTCCAGGTTGTTTCCGGACTGTTTTAGGCTATCAAGCTCCGTCGATAGGCGGGCAATCTCGACTCCGGTGTCGTTCAGGGCCTTGCGCGTGGCGGTTTCTTCCTGTTGCACCGTCTTGATGCGGTCGCGCTGTTGTTGCATGGTTTCAGCCAACTGCGCGCGCCGTTTTTGGAACGCCGTCAGCTCATTCTCGGCGCTGGCGACAAAGTCCTCGAGTTCGGCGATTTCGGCGCTCCGGCCCAGCAGTCCGCGGCTTTCGTGGCGCGTCCTTCCGCCGGTCACCGCGCCCGCCGAGGTAACCACCTCGCCTTCTAGCGTGACGAGCCGGGGATACCGCCGCATCTCGCGGGCGATGCGGATGGTGTCGTCCAGGGTTTCGACGATGACGGTGCTTTGCAAGAGGTACTCGACCGCGTTGCGGATGCGGGAATCGTACTCGACGACGTTGATCGCGAGGCCAATAACGCCTTTCTGGCCCTCGAGCGCCCGGCTTTCATCGCGGATGCCGCCCCGGATGATGTCGAGCGGCAGGAAGGTGACGCGGCCCGCGCGGTTGTTCTTGAGGTA
>SKRY01000028.1 GCA_007118235.1 Candidatus Hydrogenedentota bacterium
ATTCGCGGGAGTGTGTGTCCACAGAATTAAGTGTGACACATATTTCCAGGCGGGATGATGAGGTGTGCTGACGGCCTGTCTCGGGACCGGGCATGCTCTGAATTGGCGGGTTTCCACGCGGCCATGATGTCGTGTCACCAGGTTCATGGCAGTCATGGCTGCCTACAACCGCATACCTTAGTTCACACTGGACATCAGCCAGCAGGTTACTTGGGTGGTCTCGTGGTGGCCGCGTTCCAGACACGAATCACGTTGAACGCCGCGGCTTCCAGCAGCGCGGCCGCGTCCCGGAGGGCTTCTTCCAAGGTCATGGGGCCGTTGCACAGCGAAAAAGCGGCGGTGAGCCCTTCGTCATGGAGCGTTTCATAGCCCGGCTTAAGCGCGCCGGCGATGGCGATGGAGGGGACGCCGTGGCGCTTGGCCAAGGCTGCGACGCCCGCCGGGGTTTTGCCGGATGCTGTTTGAGCGTCGAGAGCGCCTTCGCCCGTGAGGACGAGGTCCGCCGCCGCAATGCGTCGCTCAAGGGCCACGGCGCGCGCCACGACATCGAAGCCCGGTTCCAACTCCGCGCCGCAAAAGGCGACAAGGCCCGCGCCGAGTCCGCCCGCCGCGCCCGCGCCAGGCCGTTCCAAGACGTGGATGCCGAGCTGTTCTTCAATGGCGGCGCCAAAACGGTGAAGGGCCGCATCGAGTTCCGCTACGGTTTGAGCATCCGCTCCCTTTTGTGGTCCATACACGTGGGAGGCCCCTTCCCGGCCACACAAGGGATTTCGGACATCGCATGCGGCGTGTATGGCCGCCTCAGCTAAGGCGGGATGCGCGTGGGAAGCGTCGATTCGGGCGATCCGCGCAAGCGCCGCGCCGCCCGGGGGCAGGTCCCGCCGGGATGCATCCACCAGCCGATAGCCCAAGGCTTGCGCCATGCCCGCCCCGGCGTCGTTGGTGGCGCTGCCGCCGATGCCGACAATGATATCGCGAAATCCGTTGTCCAGCGCGTGTGCGACGAGTTCGCCCGTGCCGTAGGTCGTGGCGGAACGGGGATCCCGCTGGGATTCGGTGAGCAGAGCGTGGCCCGAGGCCGCGGCCATCTCGATGACGGCGGTTGTCTTGTCCAGCACGCCATACACGGCTTCCACCGGTTCGCCAAGGGGACCCGTGACGGTCACGCTGACGCGCTGGCCGCTGGCAGCCGCCACAAGCGCGTCCACTGTGCCTTCCCCCCCATCGGCCAAGGGAGCGAGGTCCAGAGAGGCGTTGGGCGCGGCGCGGTGGACGCCTCTACCCAAGGCTTCCGCCGCTTCATTGGCGGACAAGCAATTCTTGAACGAATCCGGCGCGAGCACGACATGCATGAGAGACCTTCCCCCAGTTGCGAATCAGCCACGAAAGCGCACCACCCTCAATAGGCCAAGGCGTGGATCGGCGCTGTAAGCGGATGGCTATGCTTCAGGGAGCCGTGGGCGGAGTCTCGGCTTGGGCTTCTTGACGCTGGGCGTCTCTTGCCGGAAACACGAGGATGCCTCGTTCCTTGAGCCAAGCCACGCCTCCCGCCATGAGGACGCCGGTTTCGATGAGGTAGAAAGTGAGCAGCGCGCCGAAGATGCCGGTTGTGAATCCGTAGCTGTGCAGCCCGACGCCGAGAAGGTTCACGCCCCACCAAGCGAACACGACAATCATTGCGCCAACGATGGAGGCGATGTTGATCCCAAAGTCCCGGAGGTAGCCGCCGAGGCGGGCGTGAACCATGAACAGGCACCACAGCACAATCATCAGCGCGCCGTTTTCCTTGGGATCCCAGCCCCAGAAGCGGCCCCAGCTTTCGTTGGCCCAGATCCCGCCGAGCACCGTGCCGGCGAGCGTAAAGAGCAGGCCAAAACAGATCGCGCCGTAAACCATGCGGGTAATGCTGCGGTAGAAGGCCTTATCTCCGAGTTTTAGGCCGAAGAGTTTGCCGAAGAGGTAGATGTGCGCGATGGCCGCAGCCAGCAGCAGCGCTCCGTATCCGATGACGATGGTGGTTACGTGCGTGGCGAGCCAGAAGTTGGTGTCTAGGACGGCTTGAAGCGCGGGCATGGTGTCCGCGCCTTCCTGGGCTTCGTAGCGGCCAGCGAGGAACATGCCCAGTGCGCCGAGGAACGCCCCTCCCGAGAGGGCGATTTTCTGGCGATTGAGGTATTCGACGATAAGCGCCACCACCACGGCCGAGGCTGTCACGAAGAGTATGGTCTCGTACAACGTAGTCGCGGGGGGGCGGGCGCGGATGATGCTGCGCCAGGTGATGGCGGCGATGAGAAGCAGTGTGGGCAAGCTCACCATCACCCACGACGCCACGTTAAGCGGCCGGTTGAGCGGCCGCAGCCATAGAGCAGCCACCAAAAGGAAGCTTAGGATATACAGGACCTGACTGCGTCCGAGCAGGTTGAACGCGTAGTACCGGTGTTCGGAGGGGATCCTGGCGTATTCGCCGCGATCCGCCGCAGCCTCGGTTGCCGTAGCGTGAAAGGCGCGGAGCTGCTCCTCAAAGGCGTCTGGCTCCTCGCGCAGACGGGGCAACGATTCAAGGGCCGCGAGCAACTCGATCTGTTCGGTGGCGGGGTGGGGGGCCTGAAGGGAGAGCATTACCATGTCGCCCGGCGTCAACCATTCCCGATGCTCCGAGAGAATGCCGACGGGCGGCAATAGGGCCAGGGCCGTGGCGTTTTGCGCGGCAAGGTCCAGCTCGTGGAGGAGACGCATCACCGCATCCATCTCCGCCTCCCGGCGCTCGGTGTTGGTGTCCTCATCCTCCTCTTGGAGCATCTCGAAAAGAAAAGCAACTGACGGCGTCTTCTCTATAACCGCGCTGTACCGGTTCGGCTCTTCTTCAAAGACAAGCTGGAGTCCGCCGCTAGCCTCAATCGAGAAATGGGTGCGGCCGAAGTTGAAATAATTGAGAATGGCCTCGTATTCAAAGATATTGCTGGCGAGATGCAGGAGTTGCC
>SKRY01000129.1 GCA_007118235.1 Candidatus Hydrogenedentota bacterium
TCGTGACCGTGGCCATCCTCGGATTCAAGAGCCTGGCCAAGTTTGCGTCGGTGTGCTCCCCTTGGATGTTTCTCATATTCATCGCGGGCGGCGTGGCGGCGCTCCCCTACTTGGCCACCCAGTCCGCCGATGTGGACGCTATCGCGAGTTGGGGCGACTTCTTGGCGGTATCCCATGAACTTATCTGGACTGGGCAGCCCGCCGTTGAAGGCGAGGGGCTCGGCTTCTGGCACGTGGTGGCTTTCGCCTGGATCTGCAACTTGGCCATGCACGGCGGCCTCTCCGATATGGCCCTGCTACGGTATGCCAAGTCTCATTGGTACGGCCTGTACTCCGCCTTCGGCATGTATCTCGGCCACTATCTCGCGTGGATCTGCGCGGGTATCATGGGGGCCGTGGCGGCCCAGGTGCTCCAGACGCCTCTCACAGGGTTGGATGCCGGCGAGGTGGCGTGGCAAGCCGTGGGAACGGCGGGCGTCCTGGCCGTGGTGATCGCGGGGTGGACCACCTCCAACCCCACGCTGTACCGGGCCGGTCTCGCCTTCCAAGCCATCACGCCGGGGTGGCCTCGCTGGAAGGTGACATTGGCCGTGGGGGCCGTCACAACGCTTATCGCATGCTCGCCGTTTGTCTTCACCCGATTACTGGGCTTCGTTGGATTGTACGGGCTTATCCTTGTGCCCATCGGGGCCATTGTGTTCACCGAGCACTGGATCTTCCCCCTGATCGGATACCAGCGCTATTGGGCAAGCCGAAAGGGGCTTGTGTTTAGCTGGCCCGCCTTGGCGAGCTGGGCGCTTGGCCTCGTGGCGGCTTATTTCTTACCGCTGCATCTGTTCTTTCTGTTCGTTCCCGTCTCTGTGATTACGGCCGTGCTCTACATTGTGTTTGCCGGCATGGCGGGAGCAAGGGACACGGATCTGCCGCCGGAAATTCCAGAGACGCCTCGAAAGACCTCGGGCGCTCCGCCAGCGCCCAAGACCGTCTTCGGCGGCCATGAACCCCTGTGGTGGGGCGCGGGGGCGATCGCGCTCGTGTGTTTGCTCGTCTCTTTGGCCCTCCCCCTATGGGTTTTCTGGGGTGGCGTCGATCATTTTGATGAGCGTTTCGCCGCTATGCGCAACTGGTTGCCCCTGTTCGCGGTCATCTACTTCGTCACGGGCGCCTACTGGGCCGTGAAACGCCAGAAGCCCGAAGAAACGGAAGGCGAGATGGCCAAGTAATCGGTCGTACTCTTGGAGCACGCGGGGCGCTTCCTTTCCGGTGGGAAGGGAAGCGCCCCGTTCTATGGGTTGATCCTCGAAGCTTACACGGCCGCGCGCGTTCGCGCCTCGATTTCACGGTAGCGTTCGAACCGTTGGATCCAATAGTCGGCTTCCTCCGGCTCATAACGGCTTACCTCGACGGAATTCCGCACCACATCGCGCACTTCTTGCGCACTGTGAATGGCCCCATCGCCCATCGCTTGAGTGAGAAGGTTGCCCGCCGCTGTCGCGTCCGCCGGTCCCGCAACCACCGGCCGCTGCATGGCGTTGGCGGTCATTTGGCATAGCAGCGTGTTGCGACAGCCGCCGCCCACGATGTGAACCGTCTCCACGGCCCGGCCCACGAGCGGCTGAATATGCTCGATGGCTTCGCGATAAGAGAGCGCCAGGCTCTCGAAGATGCACCGCACCATGGCGCCTTCCGAGGCGGGCGCTTCTTGTCCCGTGCGCTGACAAAACTCCGTGATAGCGTCCGGCATCCTCTTGGGGGCCAGAAAGGCGCCATCGTTGACATTGAGCAACGGCCCATGGGCCGCCGCGTTTTGGGCCATCCCATCCAGTTCGTCGTAGGAATACGCGCGGCCCGCCTTTTCCCACGCGGCCCGCGTTTGCTGCAGAAGCCACAGGCCCATGATGTTGCGGCACAGAAACAAACCGCCCAAGGTAAGCTCGTTGCAGAGATTGGCGCGGTACGCCTCATCGGACGTGTGCGCCTTATCCGAGTTCATCGCCACAATGGACCAAGTGCCACAGCTTACCGCGGCGTAGTTCTCGTTGCTGGCGGGCACGGCCGCCATCGCGGAGCCTGTGTCATGGGTGCAAGGCGCGATGATCGGTGCGCGCTCCAGCCCAGTCTCCTCTTTAAGGGCCGGACGCAGCTCGCCAAGACGCGCGCCGGGGTCCACCAAGTCCGTCATGATTCGACGGGGCAAGCCTAGTTTTCCAAAGACTTCCTCCGACCATGTCCTCGTACGCGGATCGTAAAGCTGGGTGGTGATGGCGTTGCTGCGCTCGGTGAGCCGGCTGCCGCAGAGGAGATAATTCAACAGGTCGGGCATAAGCAGCAGTTGTTCAGCCATGTCGAGAACGTGAGGCTTCTTGCGCATTAGCGCGAAGAGCTGCACCGCCGTGTAAATCGGCACGATGGGAATGCCCGAACGCTCAAACATCTCGCGCACGGAACACACCTCATCGATTTCCTCCACCATACCTTCGGTCCGCTTGTCCCGGTAGCACACCGGATTCATGAGCAGATCGCCGTCTTTATCGAGCAGGCCATGATCCACCGCCCAACTATCGATGCCTATCCCATCCACGGACGCGCCATGCTTCTGCGCGTAAAGACGCAACGATTCCACCACGTTGCTGTAGATAAAAGGCAAATCCCAGTACAGCGTATCCAGAATCCGGATGGGACCGTTGGAAAACCGGTGCAACTCCTCCACGGACAACGTGCCGTTTTCCAGGCTGCCCACCATCGCCCGGCCGCTCTCCGCGCCCAGATCTATGGCTAGATACCGCTTCGCCGCCATGCTATTCTCTTGCTCCCTTCATCGGCCGCCTTGCGCTGGATCACGTATTGTCCCCCGGACGCCACGGTTCCGGCCCATCCTCCCGCGCGCGCAAGAATTTGGCGTCCACTTCTTCGTACCACTGATGAAGCTTGGCGCGCATTTCCGCGACGCGCTCGGGATGCTCGTCAGCCA
>SKRY01000005.1 GCA_007118235.1 Candidatus Hydrogenedentota bacterium
CCGTGGGCAAAGGCGTACCCCCCGCCCACCCGCCGAAGAAAACCGAGGCCGGCGGCGTGTTCCAAGAATCGGACGTAACGCAGGGGCGCGTAACCGCTTATCCACAGCGTGATGCGGAGATTCAGATGGCGGAGCACGGGCATTCCGCCAGCCAACACGCCCCCAAGGAGTCCGAAGAAGAGCCCGGCCGGCGCTGCTTCACGCGGGCCTACGACCAGCCCAACGAACAGGAAGACGCCCACCCCAGCAGGCAACGCGACGCGCACCGCATTCAACGCGGAACGCCAAACGCCTTCGTTCGGCCACGCCTGGGCCGAAACAGTTACATTCTCTCGCCTGTGCTCGATCCCGAACAGTCCATATAGGAGCGCCCCGAGCAATCCGTACAACACCGCCCCGGTTACCCCTCGCCATGGTCCAGCGATAACCCCCACCCCCACGGCAAACACGGCCCACAAGAGACCATACAGCAGCGCCAACGTCACGGTATAACCGGCGGCGCCGGGAAGCCACCGGGCTTTCAGATCCTCCAGAAACAGCGCAGTTTGGTTTTGATTCTTCATCGCCGAGGCCAGCCATCGCAGCCACCTGAATGTTTGCTCCTTGCGGTACGGGAGTTCCGCCTTGCTTTCCTCTTGCCGTCGAAACATCGCGTTGACGTAGGCGGTGAACAGCTCTTCCTGCTGCTCCTCGGCGGTTCCCGAGATCCGCACGTGTTCGGCCGGACAATCCCGGTAGGCCGACGAGAGCATCCAAAGCATCAGCGGGGTCCGGACTAGCTCGCCCAACGCGTCATCGGCTTCCAACGCGCCGCGAACCCCGGCCAGTTCATCGCCCGCTTGGTCCAGATACTCCCAGACCTGCTCCCGCGTAAGTGGTTGGATCACCACCGCCTGATTCACGGCCAATCTCGTGGAAAGACGCTCGTATTCATCGCTTCCACAACAGACGGCGATCGGCGCGGTTTCATGACGCTTGGCGAACGCGTTGATGGCCTCCACGCAGGCCTCGCGATCGTCCTCCGGAACCTCGTCCAACCCGTCCAGCACCGGAGCTATCTGATCGCACTCCACCCACGCGCAAGCGGTTTGTTTCGGAACGTGATACCGGTGGGTTAGTTCACAAATGAGCCACTGCTCCAGCGGCGGGTGGTGGTTAGCCCAAGATGAAAGGTTGAACACGGCGGGGATGGGACGTGTCGAATCGGTCTCCGCCTCTTGCGCCAAATCGCGCGCCAACTCCAGCAGCAGCGTGGTCTTGCCGGATCCCGCTTCACCAAGGATGGCCAGGGATGCGCCGGCGCCCTCGAACACGGTCTGGATACTGGTTCCGGCGGGTAGCGGATGGGGTTCTTCCCCGGCGGGCGCATCCGCGTTCCATGGGGCAACGGAATCCGGACTCGTCTCAAGGGCGGGTTCAAGGCGGGCGGTGTTGTATAGTGATTGCTCCAATACACCGTCCAGCCAGCCCTTGCGGATGCGCTCCAGCATGGCCTCGCGATCGTGATCGGAGGGGCCCTTTTCAAGCGGCCATAGGACCAACCCCGCGCAGACGAGCGTCAGCAACACGAGTATGAGCCACCATACTTCAGGCCATGGAGCCGCGTATCCCAAGGCTATGGCGAGCACGGTCCCCACAAGCGCCGCCAGCACCACAACGATGGCGAGATATTGGTACGTGCGGTTTCGGTCATTCATGACGTAAGGCTCCTCCCCTTTGGGCTTCGTCTCATCAATGAGCCGTGTTCGAGGCAGACCAAACATACGCCGGGAACACGTCCCACGCGGTCAATGAATAGTGCGCTGCATCGGTAGCAATCCTACCCCTTGCGGCGCCATTGCCGCAAATCTAGTACAGCCCGCCCTGAATTTCGCGAATGTTTCGATTGAGTCTGGCTTAGCGTAAAACGGTTTCGCAACATATCCATCCCGTAGGGATGACAGACTCTTGCTCTGCGGTTAAAGGACACATATACTTGATGTGGAGGCTCGGCCGCCGAACTGCCCTCGGGTGGTTCCGGCGGCATTGCCTCCTTTCTCAGCCCCTCTCGCTCACACGCACCCTCCCGCTTACAAGATCAACCAGGCGATGGCGGCGCCAACAAAGCCGACCGCCCACAGGACTGTGGTGATGCCGCTCCAAGCCTTGAGCGCGGCGGCGCCGTCAAGGCCAATCAGGCGGGTGACCACCCAGAAATAGGAATCGTTGTAGTAGCTGAAGAAGAGGGAGCCGCTCGCCACGCCAATCGCGGCCACGAGCGGATGCAGCTCGAGGCCCGGCAGCATCGGCGCAATGATCGAGGCGCCGGTGATCATCGCAACGGTCGCGGACCCCTGGGCAAAACGAACAACCGTCGTGACAAGGATAGGTAATATGAAGGCTGGCAGGGGCCAACCAACAACGATCTCCGCCACCATGGTCCCGACGCCTGTTTCCTGAAGCACGTTGCCCAGCGCCCCGCCGGACCCGGTGATCAAGATAATCATGCCGGAGGCGGCCGCGCCCTCGGCCAGCCAGTTCTTGACGGTCTTGCGGTTGATCTCTGGCGGGACCAGCAAATACACCGCGAGAATCACTCCCACGAGCAGCGCAATGACAGGCGCGCCGATGAAGCCCATGACGTTGGCCACGGCCGTTTCCCTGGCGATGGCGTCCGTGACGGTGCTGCCGAGGATGAGCAGCAAGGGGATCAGCAAGGGTAGAACGGCCCGGCCCGCCGCGGGACGGTGGCCGATGGGGGCCGCTTCCGCTGGTCCTTGCTCGACTTCGCGGCGAATGTCCTCGTCGACTTCATGTTCCACCTTGGGACCAATCCAACGCGCGTACAACACCACGGCGGGCGCCATGGGGATGGCCAGTAAGAGCCCCGCCAGAATCAGGGCGCCCAGATCGGCGCCTAGGATGGCCGCGACAGCCAAGGGACCGGGCGTGGGCGGAACCAAATGGTGCGTAATCGATAGGCC
>SKRY01000182.1 GCA_007118235.1 Candidatus Hydrogenedentota bacterium
CCTACCGTCAGCGCGACGCCGTGGTGCGCGCGTTCCTTGACGTTTACCGCGCCAGCAGCTGGGACTTCCCTTCCGCGTGCGCCGCCGCGGACTACGAGCGGCGGATGCGATCGGCGTACCCCATTCACCCCGAAGTGTTCGACCGGCTCTATAACGTATGGTCGACGTTGGACCGGTTCCAACGGACGCGCGGCGTGTTGCGGTTGATGGCGGCCGTGATTCACGAACTGTGGGAGCGCGGCGATCCCAACCTGATGATCCTGCCCGGCATGCTCCCCATGGACGATCCCGAGGTGCGCCGGGAACTTACCCAATACCTTGAACAGAACTGGCAAGCCGTGGTGGAGGGCGACGTGGACGGTCCGGAGTCGACCCCGCTCGCGATAGACCAGGAGAATACCAACCTGGGGCGCTATTCCGCGGCGCGGCGCGTGGCGCGGACCGTGTTCCTAGGCACGGCGCCGCTCAAGGGGAGCGCCAACCGGGACCGGGACATCCGCGAGATTAACCTGGGGTGCGTGCAACCCGGCGAGAGTCTGGCCACCTTTGGCGATGCGTTGCGCCGTCTGCAGAGCAGGGCGACGTATCTCAACACCGATGGCGAACGCTCCTTTTACGACACCACGCCGAACATCAACCGGGAGGCGGAATCGCGCAAGGCGGACTTCGACGACGAGACGGTGCGCGAAGCGATCCGTAACACGTTGAAACAACAAGAGCGGCTGCGTGGGGACTTCGTGAAAGTGCATGCGTGCCCCTTCTCCCCGGCCGACATCTCGGATGAACGCGAGGCCCGGCTGGCCATTCTCGGTCCAGAACACGTGCATCTCGCGGGCAGCGGGGACACTCCGGCGATGGAGCAGGCGCGTCATCTGCTCGAAACGCGCGGCTCCGGGCCGCGCCTATACCGCAACTCTCTGGTGTTTGTGGCGCCCGACCGCACGCGGCTCGGCGAATTGGAGGACGTGGTGCGCTGGGCGATGGCGTGGCGGGCGATTGACGAGCACGCCGAGGAACTCAACCTCGACACGTTTAACCGGCGCACGGCGGCGAAGATGCGGGGGGAATGGGAGAACACGGTCGAACAACGGATCCCCGAAACCTACCGGTGGCTGCTTGTGCCTGGACAGGGGGAGACGCATGGCCCTATTGAATGGAGCGCCCGGACCTTGATCGGAGACGGCGCCTTGGCCGAGATCACGCAGCTCGGCGCGATACGGTTGCGCATGGAGCTGGACCGCGTGCCGTTGTGGCGCAATGGGGACGTGGAGGTCAAGCAGCTCGCGGATTATTTTGCCCAATACGTGTACCTGCCCCGGCTGCAAGGACCGCACGTGTTGGCGCGGGCCATCGAGGAAGGGTTGGGACTTCTGAGCTGGCAGAGCGAAACCTTCGCGTACGCAGAGCGAAAGGACCCCGATTCCGGCCGGTATCAAGGCTTGCGGATGGGGGAATCCGTGACGCTCGACGTGGACAGCGGCGGATTGCTCGTGAAGCCAGAAATCGCCCGCGCGCAACGGGAAGAAGAGGAGCAGATTCGGGACGAGGGACATGCGGAGACCTCCACGGAGCCAGCGGGGAAAACGACCGTGGCCCGCGAAAATAGGCCCTCAGACACTACCGTTTACCCTAGCTCCGAGACGTCCCCGGAGCCGCCCCCCGTCCGGCGCTTTTACGGACGCGTGGAGCTAGACCCCGGACGTGTGGGCCGCGACGCCGGCCGCATCGGTCAAGAGATCATAGCGCATCTCATGGCGCTGAAAGGATCCAAGGTAACCGTCAACCTTGAGATAGAAGCCGAGACGGACGAAGGATTCGACAGCCAGGTCATGCGGATCATTGCGGAAAATTGCCGCACTCTCAAATTCGAAAGCCACGGCTTCGAAGAGCAGTAACGCCCTTCACATGGCCGCGGACTGAGGGCTACGACGCACGAAACAGGCTGTAGATGTTTCGTGCCTTCCCTGCCCGTATTTTCCATCCCAAACAGAGGATGCCGCCCCGCGCCCAGCAGATATGCCGGAACCGGGGCGGCGTGTCCCACCGTCACTTTCCACCGTTCGCAGCGAACGCGGGAACCATGCAGCTCCCCTTGCCACGCTGCTGGCGGACTGCGATACCTCTCGCCCGCCCCCATGCGCCTTCGTCCCCAAAACCCCTCCCAAGAGCGTGCCGCTTCCAGCTTTTTGGGGTTCAATGTTGCGAGTGTGGCGCACATCTGGATAATAGTGTATACGTTTCACTCGATTTCGCAGGGTGTTGGAATAAGGAGAGCAGCATGGACGATCATTATCATTGGAAACTTACGGCGTTGGCGCACGACGCCCGGGAAATGTGTTTAATGAAGCCGGAACAGGTGAATGATTTCTCGACTGTGTATCCGTATATCTGCGAATTGACCGACAAGAAGAAGTTGCGCCTTCCAGAAATCTATTGGGGCGGCAGAGTTCCCAATCACTGTATAGATGAGTTTCCTCGGCGGACTTATCCACCGGCCCCGAAGACATTGTGCGAACATGCGTACAAAACCGTATTTCACCTAAATCATCACCTTGACCTCCAGTTGGATCCCTTTTCGGATGACCCGTGCGAAGCGTGGTTCACGAAGGTTTTGCCTCGTGTTCTCGGAAAAGAAAAAGCGCCCCCGCAACCTAGTCGATGGAAGTGTATAGAGCTTGATGAAGAGCACCTCCAAGCCTTGGATGCCACTGCCCAAGCCCTCGCGATAGTGGCGGGACAATTGCATAAGGAGGCGCCAGCTTCATATTCCATTGTGCAAAACATTCAAGTGTGCAAGGAAGAGAAGCACTTGACGTTCAACTCGTGTGGGCCTTTCAATACACACCAAGGCGACGTGGTTTTTAACATAAATCAAGGCGACAAAGACACTCAGACGGCCGGGGAGTCTGGCGAAGCCGAGCCGACATCAGGCGAGTCTAGCGAAGCTGAGGCGGCAG